>JBKBRD010000044.1:0-14081 GCA_046292405.1 Allobosea sp.
GGCGCCGGCGATCCCGGCGCTGGTGACGAGGATGTCGACGCTGCCATGCCTGGCTTCGAGCGCCTCGGTCGCGGCCTTGACCGCGGCGGCGTCGGTGACGTCGACGGCATGGCCGCTGGTTTCGCCGCCGATCTCGGCCGCCGCCTGGGCCGCCAGCCCGCCATCGACATCCCAGATCGCGACCTTGGCGCCGCTGGCGGCGAAGCGGGCGGCGACGGCGCGGCCGATGCCCTGGGCTCCGCCGGTGACGATGGCGACGCGACCGTTTAAATCGATTTGGTTCATGGCTTGCCCCTCCTTAGACACGGCCGGCACGGTAACCGCAGGCCGCGGCTTTCGCCAGATCGGATCGGCCGGTCCGGGCTGCGCCGGAAGCGGGCGCGGGCGCGCCGCGTCACCCGGCGTTGCGATAGGCCTTGGTGCTGAAGACGGTGCGCAGCAGGATCGCGAGATCGAGCCCGATCGACCAATTGTCGATGTACCAGTGATCGCAGGCGACGCGCCCCGCCATCTTTTCATCCGTATCGGTCTCGCCGCGGAAGCCGTTGACCTGGGCCCAGCCGGTGATCCCCGGCTTGACGTTGTGGCGCCTTGCATAGAGCGCGATCTTGCGCTGGTATTCGTGGTCATGAGCGAGCGCGTGCGGACGCGGCCCCACCAGCGACATCTGCCCGGCGATCACGTTCAGCAGTTGCGGCAGCTCGTCGAGATTGTAGCGCCGCAGCAAGCGGCCGATGCGGGTGATGCGCGGATCGTTGCGCGTCGCCTGCTTGACCACGTCGCCGTCGTCCGTGGTCGTCATGGTGCGGAATTTCAGGATGCGGAAGGCCTGCTGATTGAAGCCGTAACGGCGCTGCAGAAAGAAGACCGGACCCGGCGAATCGAGCCGGATCAGCAGCGCCACCAGCAGCAGCAGCGGCAGCGACAGCAGCAGGATCAGCGAGGCGGCGATCAGGTCGAAACCGCGCTTGGCCATGATCTGGATGGACGAGAGGGCCGGGCGCGTCAGACGCAGGCTGGCGAGCGAGCCGATGCGGACGATGTGGGGATTGTCGAAGCGGTCCATGATCCGCTCGGGCGAAAGGTGGATCGCCACGGGCAGGTTCATGAAGGCGTCGACGCAGGCGTCGATGGTCTCGTGATCGGCCCAGGGCACGGCGATGAACACCGCGTCGAGCTGCAGCTGGCGGCAGCGCGCGGCGGCGCTGGCGAGATCGGCCTTCAGCGCCGCGCCGGGATCGTTGATCCGGCGCGCATCGTTGCTGCGCAGGAAGGCGACGTCGACGATGGCGAAACCCATGTTCCAGGGCTGATGGCGGGAGACGAAGGACATCACCTCGGGCTCGCGGCCGATGATGAAGATGCGCTCGGCCGTGATCCGCCCGGTCTTGCTCGCCAGCGAGACCGTGCGCACCACCGCGGTGCGCGCCAGGGTGATTAGCGGAATGCCCGCAAGATAGGTCACCAGCACCACGGCGCGCGAATATTGATCGACGATCTTCGCCATGAAGACGATGGCGATGAAGGCGACGAGCGTGATGTTCCAGGCCGCGACGGCCGAGCCGATCTGCCCCTTGGCCGAGAGATAGTTGGCGAGCTGGTAGCGGCCGCGCAGAAGATTGGTGAAGACGAAGATCGAGGCCAGCATCAGCGCCAGTTCCGTGCCGGTGCGGGGATCGCCGATGAAGCCATAGGCGGCCAGGTGATAGAAGACCGACACGGCGGCGACGATGAGGATGACGATCGCCGCGTCCAGCACGGCCGTGGCCCCGCCGATCCAGTGGCGCCAGCCGTGGAAGCGCTCCTCGCCGGTCGCGGCGGCCGCATAATCGAGATCGTTGACGCTCATCTCTCGGGATCGTCCAGGCGCGGCGGGCCGACCGGGCCTGCGCGGGACAGGGCTCCTGAGATGGAGCGCCGCCGGCCTGCGCGCCGCAAGCGCCATGCCGACGGCTTCTGCGCCAGTTTGCGGCAAAGCGGCGGAGGCGCGGGCCTTGTCGACGGGGTGACGCCGGTACCTGTCCCAATTTCGGACAGCGCTATTGTGCCGGGTCGCTCTCGCTCGACTCCGCCCTGCCCTGCATCCGCTTGCCGATCAACAGGCCAAAAAGCGGCCCGGCGCTGATCATTACCAGGAAGACGCGGATGATGTGATGGGCCGCGACGAAGGCGACCTCCATATGCAAGGCGAGCGCGATCAGGCTCATCTCCGCCAGCCCGCCCGGCGAATAGGCCAGGATCAGCGGCACATGGCCGTGCACCGAGATCTGCGCCACAGCCCAGGCGAAGGAGAGGGTGAGCCCGAGCAGGATCACCGTCGAGCCGACGGAGAGCGCGAGGATGCGCAGGATCAACCGCGGCGGCGTGCCGACGAAGCGGCAGCCGATGGTGACGCCGAGGATGAGCTGCGCGGCGTTGACGATCTCGAAGGGCGGGACCGAATCGCTCCAGCCGAGCAGATGCACGGCGGCGCTGACGATCATCGGGCCGAGAAGAAATTTGGCCGGCATGCGCAGCCAATGCGCCAGGACGATGCCGGCGAGCCCGCAGGCGAGCAGTGTCAGCTCCGCCAGCACGGGCGTCGTGGCGATGGAGGGGCCCGAAGCGCGGGTTCCGCCCAGAGGGACGCCGCCGATCCATTGCACGATGAAAGGCAGCGTCATCACCACCAGCAGGATGCGGGCGGAGTGGATCAGGGCGATGATGCGGGCGTCGCCGCCCTTCTCCTCGCCGACGGTGACCATCTCGATCAGCCCGCCCGGCATGCCGGCAAAGAAGGCGGTGACGGGATCGAAGCCGGCGAAGCGGCGGAAATAGCCGACGCAGGCGATGGCGCAGGCGATCATGAACAGCACCAGCCCGGCCAGGGTCGGCAGCCAATTGGGCAATTGCGCGATCAGGTCGGGCTTGAAGCCGGCGCCGAGCATGACGCCGATCACCATCGTCATCGGCGGGCGGATGACCGAGGGCGCGGCCACCGGCAGGCGCAACAGGGCGGCGGCCGTGCAGAAAACCATGGAGCCCAGCATCCAGGGCAGCGGCAGCCGCGCCTGCACGAAGAGCCAGCCGCCGAGCCCGCCGAGCAGCAGCGCCAGGCCGAAGCGGCGATAGGGAAAGCGCGAGGGCGCCAGCGACCGCACGCCAGCCAAAAAACCCGTCAGCAGATCCCTCATCGTCCCCGGCTCGCCTACGCTGTGGCTGGAATGCCCCCCGACGGCGGCGCGAGGCTTAGCGTCCTACACCGGTTCGCCCAGGCGAGACAGATCGGGCCGGGCATGCCGCCTGTGCCGGCAGGTCGCATCGGCAGCAGCCAGGCACAACCCCGCCATGCCCCTGCGCGGCTGGCGCGAAGGGCTCGATTCGTCAATGATTTGGCGGGGTGGACAACGCTGCCGGGGAAAGCCCGGCCAATGGTTTTGGCAATGAGCTGGGAACGCGAAGGCGGGCGGGAGCAAGGCGACGGATTCGACGCCGAACGGTCCGACGACGCCATCTCGGTGCGCGAGGCCTGCGAGCCGCCGCCGGAGCCGCCGAACGCTGCGCCGATCCTCACGCCGATCGTCACGCCGATCGTCCTGGCGCAACCGCCGGACCGCGACGGCGTCATCGCGCGGCTGCGTCGCAGGCTGGCGCTCGGCTGGCGCGGCGCCAGCCCCAATCTGCGCGGCTCGATCTACATGTTCTCGGCGATGCTGGTCTATGCCGTCATGGTCGGCGGCATCAAGCATGTCGGCGGGGCGATTCCTCTGGTGCAGATCCTGCTGATCCGCCAGATCATCATGAGCCTGGTCATCGTCGCCATCGCCGGCGCGGCGCTGCCGGCGCTGCTGCGGACGACGCGGCCCGGGCTGCAGGTGCTGCGCGGCGTGGTGACGCTGATCTCGATGCTGTTCGGCTTCACCGCCATCATCATGATCCCGCTGGCGCAGGCGACGGCGATCGGCTTCAGCCAGGTGCTGTTCGTCACCATCGCGGCGGTGCTGGTGCTGAAGGAGACCGTCGACGCGCGGCGCTGGGCGGCCACCGCCATCGGCTTCGTCGGCGTGCTGATCATGCTCAATCCCTTCGGCGAAGGGCTCAATATCTACGCGCTGATGGCGGTGGGCGGGGCGCTGTTCAGCGCCGCCATCACCATCAGCGTGCGCATGCTGGCGGCGACCGAGCGCACGGAGACGATCCTGCTCTGGCAGGGCGGCGTGCTGATCCTGGCGCTGGCCGTGCCGACCTGGCTGTTTTGGGTTGCGCCCACCACCGAGCAATGGCTCTGGCTGGTGGTGCTGAGCCTGTTCGGCACCGCCGGGCAATGGCTGATCACCCGCGCCTACCAGGTCGGGGAGGCGGCGGCGCTGGCCCCGCTGGATTTCAGCCGGCTGATCATCTCGAGCTTCACCGGCTTCGTCTTCTTCGCCGAAATCCCGGCGCTGGCGACCTGGATCGGCGCGGCGATCGTGATCGGCGCGACGCTCTACACCATCCGCAAGAATGCGCGGCAGCGGCCGGAAGCGCCGGGCTGAACCACGCCCAGCGGCGGTTCCCCTGCGGGACGGATCATCGCTCGAGACGGCCCTGCGGACCTGCCCGGAATGAAGGCTTTCGACTGACGCAAGCCTGTGTCCGACGAGACGCCGATTGCCTCGACCGCCGCCCGCCGGCTATGAATCGGCGCACGCAATCGCGTGCTGCCTGAGCATAGAGGCCGCCATGCGCATCGAAAACGACCCAAAACTCGATTTCCGCGACGTGCTGATCCGGCCCAAGCGCTCGACGCTGAGCAGCCGCGCCCATGTCGACGTCACCCGCAGCTTCCGCTTCCCCCATACGGGCGCGGACTGGCGGGGGTTCCCGCTCATCGCCGCCAATATGGACGTGGTCGGCACCATGCCGATGGCGCGGGCGCTGTTGAAGCACGGCGCGATGGTGGCGCTGCACAAGCACTACAGCGCCGCCGAGCTGATCGCCTTCTTCAAGGAGCCCGATTCGGCCAACGCCTTCTACTCGCTGGGAACCACCTCCTCCGACCATGAGAAGCTGATGGCCGTGCATGCGCAGGCGCCGATCGGCAAGATCTGCCTCGATGTCGCCAATGGCTACACCGAGAAATTCGTCGATACGGTCAAGGCGACGCGCGAGGCCTTCCCGAAGGCCGCGATCATGGCCGGCAATGTCGTCACCGGCGACATGACGGAGGCGCTGATCCTGGCGGGCGCGGACATCGTCAAGGTCGGCATCGGCCCCGGTTCGGTCTGCACCACGCGCAAGATGACCGGCGTCGGCTATCCCCAGCTCTCGGCCATCATCGAATGCGCCGACGCCGCCCACGGGCTGAAGGGGCTGGTCTGCGGCGATGGCGGCTGCACCGTTCCGGGCGACCTCGCCAAGGCCTATGGGGCCGGCGCCGATTTCGTCATGCTGGGCGGCATGCTCGCCGGCCATGACGAATGCGAGGGCGAGATCCGCTACGAGCAGCACGGCCATGAGAAGGTCGCGGTCGGCATGACCTTTTACGGCATGTCGTCGGAGACGGCGATGAAGCGCTATTCCGGCGGCGTCGCCAAGTACCGCGCCTCCGAGGGCAAGACGGTGGAGGTGCCCTATCGCGGCCCGGTCGAAGGCACGCTGCTCGAGCTGATGGGCGGGGTCCGTTCGGCGATGACCTATATCGGCGCGGTCAGTCTCAAGGAGGTGCCCAAGCGCACCACCTTCATCATGGTCGGCAGCCAGCTCAACACGGTTTTCGGGAGCTGAAACGCAAAGAGCCGGCCCAATGGGCCGGCTCTTGCTTCGTTCTACGACAAGGCCTCAGACCCTGGCGGCCATCTTGCTGCGGTCGCGGCGACGGTCGGCGGCGGGCTGATAGGCGATGCGGGAGTGATAGCTGCAATAGGGCATGCCGGTCTGCGAACGGCCGCCGCAGAAGCGGAATTCCGGAGTCGTCGGATCGCCCATCGGCCAGCGGCACATATATTCGCGCAGATCCATGATGGTGACGCGCTCGGAGAACGGGATCACCACATCCTCGGAGGGAGCAGGCGCCTGCTCGACATGCATCTCGGGCTCGGCCTCCTCGACGAACTGCTGAGCCAGCGCATTGGCGCCGCGGGTCAGCCCGGCGGCGGGCGCGCTCGGGGAGCGGGTCGGCGGCTTGCGCGGCGCGGCGTTGCGTGGCGCGGCCGGGGCTGCGGGGTTCTTGGCCCGGCCCGACAGGCCGAGACGGTGCACCTTGCCGATCACCGCATTGCGGGTGACGCTGCCGAGTTCGGCCGCGATCTGGCTGGCGCTGAGCCCGTCGCTCCAGAGCTTCTTGAGCAGTTCGACCCGCTCCTCAGTCCATGCTCCGGCTTCGTTCATCGGCTTCACCTGTCTGTCTTCGGCCAGTCCTTCGCAGCACTGGCCTATGGGCGGATCGTGGCGGAATCCGAGACCGGCAGCGCCCGCGATCAACGGAAGCTGTTACAGCCGGAACTGTCGGTACAGGGGACGCCGCACGAGATGTCGTATCTGACTGAGCAGACCATACAAGATGGCCGGACTCGCCGACAAGAGTCCTCGAATCAGTTTTCGTCTTTTCCCCAGCCCATTCGCAAATCACGAGTCAAGTGACGTTACGGGACCGCAAGGCGATCCGACCGGCGCAACCGCGATCCGCGCCTCCGGCGCAGGAATTGACAGAGGCTGAGCGACTTATCATAATTACAGATGTCGCCGCCCTCTCGGGCGGCTCTTGTTTTTGCGGATCAGCATCGATGCGAGCGGCATTGCGACGAGAGGCCGGAAGCTGGCTGCGACGATAACGTCGTCGTCGGGTCGCACTGCGCCGGCAGCCTGGCTGTCGCCTCGACCGTCGCACCATCCCAGCATTCACGCCTTCACGTTTCGCCCTGTCGTTAGGACCGCGTCCATGACTTCCGCTCCCATGACTTCCGCCCCCGTGACTTCCGCCCCCGTTTCGCAAGCCCAATCCGTGCTGCTGCCGACCTATGCGCGCGCGCCCGTCGCCTTCGAGCGCGGCGAGGGTCCCTGGGCGATCACCGCCGACGGCGCCCGCTATCTCGATTTCGGCGCCGGCATCGCCGTCAACGCGCTGGGCCATGCGCATCCGCATCTGGTCGAGGCGCTGACCGCGCAGGCGCAGAAGATCTGGCACACCTCCAACCTCTACACGATGCCCGAGGGCGAGCGCCTGGCGCGCCGGCTGTGCGAGGCGACCTTCGCGGAGCGCGTCTTCTTCACGAATTCCGGGGCCGAGGCCAATGAGGCCGCGATCAAGATGGCGCGGAAATACCATGCCGCGAAGGGCCATCCCGAGCGCTTCCGCATCATCACCTTTGAGGGCGCCTTCCATGGCCGCACGCTGGCGACCATCGCCGCAGGCGGCCAGCAGAAATACATCGAGGGCTTCGGCCCGAAGGTCGAGGGCTTCGACCAGGTCGGCTTCGGCGACCACGACGCGCTGAAGGCGGCGATCACGCCGGAGACGGCCGCGATCATGATCGAGCCGATCCAGGGCGAAGGCGGGCTGCGCTCGGTGCCGCCGCAATGCCTGCGGGGCCTGCGCGCGCTCTGCGACGAGCAGGGTCTGCTGCTGATCTTCGACGAGATCCAGACCGGCGTCGGCCGCACCGGCAAGTTCTTCGCCTATGAGCTTTCGGGCGTCGCGCCCGACATCATGTCGATCGCCAAGGGCATCGGCGGCGGCTTCCCCATGGGCGCGTGCCTTGCCACCGAAGAGGCGGCGTCGGGCATGACGCTGGGCACCCATGGCACGACCTTTGGCGGCAACCCGCTGGCGATGGCCGTGGGCAACGCCGTGCTCGACGTCATCCTGGCGCCGGGCTTTCTCGACACGGTCGGCCAGACGGCGTTGCGCCTGCGCCAGTCGCTGGCGCAGCTCAAGGACCAGCACCCGCAGGTGATCGCCGAGATCCGCGGCGAGGGGCTGATGCTGGGGCTGAAGCTGCACACGCCGAACATGGATTTCGTCGCGGAGGCGCGGGCCCAGGGCCTGCTGGTCGTCGGCGCCGGCGACAATGTCGTGCGGCTGCTGCCGCCGCTGATCATCGGCGAGGCCGAGGTCACCGAGGCCGTGGCGCGGCTCGACCGCGCCGCCAGCGCCGTCGAGGCGACGCTGAAACGCCCGGCCGCCGAATAAGGCCCCGCTCCCGCCACTCCCCCGACCCGATCTGAAGGACGCGCCCGTGACGCGCCATTTCCTCGACCTTTCCGATTTCTCAGCCGACCAGCTGCGCGCCATCCTGCGCAAGGGCGGGGAGATGAAGGCTCGCCGCCGCACGCCCGACGCCGCGGCCGACCGCCTGCTCGAGGGCAAGGTCATCGCCATGATCTTCGAGCAGCCGAGCCTGCGCACCCGCGTCTCCTTCGATGTCGGCATCCGCGAGCTCGGCGGCTCGCCGATGATGGTGACCGGCCAGGAGATCGAACTCGGCGAGCGCGAGACCATCGCCGACACCGCCCGCGTGCTGTCGCGCTATGTCGACGCGATCATGATCCGCATGCTCGACCATGATTCCGTGGTCGAAATGTCGCGCCACGCCACCGTGCCGGTGATCAACGGGCTGACCAAGCGCCAGCATCCCTGCCAGGTCATGGCCGACGTCATGACCTTCGAGGAGCGCAAGGGTTCGATCGCCGGCAAGCGCATCGCCTGGACCGGCGACAGCAACAATGTGCTGACCTCCTGGGTGCACGCCGCCGGGCGGCTCGATTTCGAGCTGGCGATCGCGACGCCCGAAGAGCTCGCCCCGCCGCCGGCCCTGATCGACTGGGCCCGCAAGCAGGGCGCGCGCATCAAGCTGATGACCCGACCAGAGGCCGCGGTCGAGGGCGCCGATTGCGTCATCACCGATTGCTGGGTCTCGATGGGCGACGAGGAAGGCACGCGCCACAATCTGCTGCGGCCCTACCAGGTCGACGACAGGCTGCTGGGCCGGGCCGAGAAGGACGCCATCTTCATGCATTGCCTGCCCGCCAGCCGCGGCGAGGAAGTGACCGATTCCGTCATGGACGGGCCGCAATCGGCCGTGTTCGACGAGGCGGAGAACCGGCTGCACGCGCAGAAGGGCATTCTCGCCTGGTGCTTTGGCGGGGTGCAGGCCTGATGGCTGACGAAGCCGATCTGGCGGCGCTGGACGACCGCGTCGTTCCCTTCACCGTGCCCGATCTCGATGTGCGCGGCCGTGTCGTCAGGCTCGGCCCCTCGCTCGACATGATCCTGGAGCGGCACGATTATCCCGAGCCGGTCGCCCGCGTGCTGGGCGAGGCCGCGGCGCTGACCGTGCTGCTCGGCACGGCGCTGAAGTTCGAGGGGCGCTTTCAGCTCCAGACCAAGAGCGACGGGCCGATCTCGATGATGGTGGTCGATTTTAACGCGCCCGATTCCTATCGGGCCGTCGCCCATGTCGATGACGAGAAGCTGCAGCAGGCGATCGCGCAGGATGCGCTGACGACCGGCGAGCTGCTCGGCGAAGGCCATCTGGCCATGACGGTCGACCAGGGCTCGCAGATGACGCGCTACCAGGGCGTCGTGGCGCTGGAGCGCCAGAGCCTGGAAGAGGCCGGCCACCAGTATTTCCGCCAATCCGAGCAGATCCCGACACGGATCCGCCTCGGCGTCGGCTCGATCGTCAGCGGCTCTGGGCGGCAATGGCGCGCCGGCGGCATGCTGGTGCAGTTCATGCCGCATTCGCCCGACCGGCTGCGCGCCGCCGACATCCATCCCGGCGATGCGCCGGAAGGCCATGAGATCCTGACCAATGACGACCCAGACGGCATCAGCGACGATGCCTGGCGCGAGGCGCGCTCGCTGGTCGAGACGGTCGAGGATCACGAGCTGCTCGACCCGATGCTGGAGAGCGAGCGCCTGCTCTATCGCCTGTTCCACGAGCGCGGCGCGCGCGTGTTCGAACCGGTGATCGTGCAGGAGGCCTGCCGCTGCTCGCGCGAACGCGTGCTCGGCATGTTGCGGAATTTTTCGCCCGAGGATCGCAAGGCGATGGTCGCCGATGACGGCACGCTCGGCGTCACCTGCGAATTCTGCTCACGGCGCTATGTCTTTGGGGCCGAAGAGGTCGAGGAGGGGCTCGGGACGGAGTGACTCCTGCCCGTCATTGCGAGCGTCAGCGAAGCAACCCAATTTCGTAGTGCGCTAAGGCCCCCTGGGTTGCTTCGTCGCGTAGCTCCTCGCAATGACGGATGCGATTAAACGCGGCACTCCGCCAGCAGCCGGCGCATGAAGGCCTCGCCCGCCTGCAGCTGCTCCAGCGTGATGAACTCGTCGGGCTGATGGGCCTGGTCGATCGAACCCGGGCCGCAGACGATGGTGGGCAGTCCGGCGCGCTGGAAATGGCCGGCTTCGGTGGCATAGGCCACGGCGATGGTGCTGTTGCGGCCGGCGAGCCGCATCGCCAGCGTCTCGGCCTCGGAACCCGGATCGGGCGCCAGACCCGGCACGTCCGAGCTCATCACCGTGGTGATCGTGGCCGAGGGCGCGGTGCGGCGCATGCGCGCCTGAACCTGCTCGCAGATCGCGGCAAAGCGCGCCGGCACGGTCTGCGGGTCGGAACCCGGCAGGGTGCGCACCTCCCAGGAGAGATCGGCGCGGTCGGCCAGGATGTTGCGGGCGATGCCGCCATGGAACTTGCCGATATGCAGCGTGTCGTAGGGCGGGTCGAAGCGCCCGCTCTGATCGACGCGCTCTTCCAGCTCATCGGCCATCCTGACCAGCTCGGCCGCCAGCCTGACGCCGCCATGCACGGCGCTGGCGCCGAGATGGGGCTTGGAGGAGTGAGCGGCCACTCCAGTGATGCTGGTGAAGAAGGTGCGGATGCCCTTATGCGCGTCGGCGAGATCGAGCGAGGTCGGCTCGCCGACGATCACCGCGCGCGGGCGCGGAAGGTCGAGGCCCATGCGAGCGATGCCGTCGACGACGCCGAGGCAGGTGACCTCCTCGTCATAGCTGAAGAAGAGATGGATCGGGGTCTTGAGATCGGCGGCGAGACAATCCGGAACCAGCGAGAGCGCCAGGGCGATGAAGCCCTTCATGTCGACCGCGCCGCGGCCATAGGCCTTGCCGTCCGCGACATGCAGCGTGAACGGGTCGCGGCTCCAGGCCTGCCCCTCGACCGGCACGACGTCGGTGTGGCCCGAGAGCAGCACGCCGCCGCGATCCTGCGGACCGAGCGTGGCGAACAGCGCCGCCTTGTCGCCAGCCTGATTGGGGATGCGGATGGAGGAGACGCCCCAGCCGGCGAGATAATCCTCGACGAAGGCGATGAGATCGAGATTGGACTTGTGGCTCACCGTGTCGAAAGCGACGAGGCGGGCGAGCATCTCGAGCGGCGCATAACGCTGCCCGGCGGGGATGATCGGGGCGGTCAATGCAGAACCTTCTTCACATAGGGGGAATCGAGCGGGAACAACGGCACGGCGACGTCGAAGATGACGCCGTCCTCGCCGAGCATGGCGTAAAAGCCGCTCATCGAGCCGTCCGGCGTCATCAAGGGGCAGCCCGAGGTGTAGCTGAAGCTCTCGCCCGGCCGGATCACCGGCTGTTGCCCGACGACGCCCTCGCCACGCACCTCATGCACCTCGCCGCGCCCATCGGTGATGAACCAGTGGCGCGACATCAGCTGGATCGTCTGCAGCGAGAGATTCACGATTTCAATGCTGTAGCCCCAGAAATATCGGTTCTGCTCGGGCGATGATTCGCTTTCCATGAATTTCGGCACGGCGGTCACGCGCACGCCATGCGTCTCCGCTTGATACATGACAGGCCACTCCGACGACTGCGGCGCTTTCGCGAGATGTCCGCCCTGCGCCAGGTCTGTTATGGACGCATCGTCGGCATCGTCAATGCCCGCAACGCGGGATGGGCGTGGCTCTGCCGTGGTCAGGAAGGGGAAGTCTCACGGCCATGTTCGACGGACGCCTGCGCGGCCTCATCGACCCCCCGCTTGACCGCGTCGGCGCCGCGCTGGCGCAACGGGGCGCATCGGCCGATGCGATGACCCTCTTCGGACTGGTCCTGGGGCTCGGCTGCGCGCTCGCCGTGGCGCAGGGCGCCGATGCCGTCGCGCTGGCGCTGCTGGGCGCCTCGCGGCTGTGCGACGGGCTCGATGGCGCGATCGCCCGCGCCACGCGCCCGAGCGATCGTGGCGGCTTTCTCGACATCACCTGCGATTTTGTCTTCTACGGGGCGGCGCCGCTGGCCTTCGCCCTGCGCGATCCGGCCTTCGCCCTGCCCGCCGCGGTGCTGCTGTTCAGCTTCTATGTCAATGGCGCGAGCTTCCTCGCCTTCGCGATCATGGCGGCCAAGCGCGGGCTGACCACCACGGCGCGGGGAACGAAGTCGCTGTACTTCACCGCCGGGCTGGCCGAGGGCGGGGAAACCATCGCCTGCTTCGCCGCGATGATGCTGTGGCCGTCGCTGTTTCCGGAGCTGGCCTATGGCTTTGCCGCGCTGACGCTGATCACGGCGCTGAGCCGCGCCATTCTGGCGTGGAAAACATTCGCAGAGGCGAGCTGACCCCATGGTTCGGCTTGGCCTGCCCCTCGCCCCGCGCTAGCTGTTCCTGAACCGCGCGGAGATCGCATGTCTTTCCAACCCGGCATCCAGCCCGACAGCCGCATCCGCGCCTTCATCGCGGAGGGCGCGATCCGGCTCGCCCAGCCGCCGGCCGAAGGGCAGATCCAGCCGGCCAGCCTCGATCTGCGCCTCGGCGATCGCTGCTACCGCGTGCGCGCCAGCTTCCTGCCCGGGCGCGAGCGCACCGTGAAGAGCCGGCTCGACGACCTGGCGCTGCACGAGATCGACCTGACCCGCGGCGCGGTGCTGGAGACCGGCTGCGTCTATGTCGCCGAGCTGATGGAAGGGCTGAAGCTGCCCAAGGGCCTGCGCGCCGCCGCCAACCCGAAAAGCTCGACCGGGCGGCTCGATGTCTTCACCCGCGTCATCACCGACCGGGCCCGCGAATTCGACCTGGTCGAAGAGGGCTATGAGGGCCCGCTCTTCATCGAGATCTCGCCGCGCACCTTCCCGGTGCTGGTGCGCTCCGGCTCGCGCCTGTCGCAGATCCGCTTCCGGGCGGGAGAGACCCGGCTGGACGACCGGGCGCTCGCGGCCCTGCATGAGCGCGAGACGCTGGTGGCGGCGGCCGCGCCCTCTTTCCAGAGCGGCGTCGCCGTCAGCGTCGACCTCTCCGGCTTCGACGGGCTGATCGGCTATCGCGGCAAGCACCACACCGCGCTGATCGACGTCGACCGCGTCGGCGCCTATCGCGCCAGCGAGTTCTGGGAGCCGATCCCGGCCGACGGCTCGCGCGCCATGATCCTCGACCCCGGCCAGTTCTATATTCTGGCCTCGAAGGAGGCCGTGCATGTGCCGCCCGACTATGCCGCCGAGATGACGCCGTTCGACGCGCTGGTCGGCGAGTTCCGGGTGCATTACGCCGGCTTCTTCGACCCCGGCTTCGGCCATAGCGCCGCCGGCGGGCAAGGCGCCCGCGCGGTGCTGGAGGTGCGCTCGCGCGACGTGCCCTTCATCATCGAGGATGGCCAGATCGTCGGCCGGCTGGTCTATGAGGCGATGGCGTCACGGCCCGAGGCGCTTTACGGCGCCGGGCTGAAGTCGAATTACCAGGGCCAGGCGCTCAAGCTCTCGAAACACTTCCTCGCCTGAGGCGGCCCGCGCCTGGCCGCCGCAATCGCGCTGCATTCCTGCGACAGCCTGTCCCGATGAGCCTGTTCCACATCGCCAGCCTGATCGCCGCGCCGCTGCTCGTGCTGATCTATATTCTGGTCATCCGCTGGGCGACGCGCGCGGTGGTGGGTGCCGCTCGCTCAGCGGACGCTCATGACCTCGCCGAAGCGCGAGACGACGACGCGCATATCCTCGCCGAAGCGATCGACGCCGCGCACGACAAAGCCGCCGCGCGGCGTCGGGCGCACGCCGTCGACATCGACGACGCCCTGCCGCCTGGCGATCCGGATCGCCTCGCGCTCGGAAATCCCGTCGTCATAGGCCGGGGGCGGCGGCGGCGGGCCACGAAAGCCGGGATCGATGCGGA
>JBKBRD010000045.1:0-1481 GCA_046292405.1 Allobosea sp.
GGTCGCAGGCGCAGCCGAACCGCCGCCCAGGAGCGAGCCCAGGCGCGCGGAGGCGTTGGGCTGCACCGGGTTCATCGGCTCGCGCGGCAGCGGAGCGCCGCCGGCAGCCGCCATCTGCGGCTCGGAGCGACGACGGAAGAAGCGGATGGCGAGCCAGATGGCGCCGCCGATCAGGGCGATCTGCAGCAGGAAGCCGAGCATGCCGGCAAAAGAGGCCAGCCCGCTGAAGAAGCCGGAGCCCGACAGCATGCCGAACAGGCCGGCGCCGAGCAGGCCGGCGCCGAGGCCCATCATCAGGTTGCGGGCCATGGAAGGCCTGGCCGCCTGGGCGGCCGCGGCGCCTGCGCCGGCCGCCTGGCTCGCCGCCGGTGCGCTCGGCTGCGCGCTGCGCTGGAAGGGCTGGGCCCCATTCGGCGCGGTGGTGGTCCGCGACGGCGCCGATTCAGTGCGCGAGCCGCGGCTGCCGAACCCCTTGCCGCCGCCGGGACGCGCTTCGGCGACCATCGGCACGAGCAGAAGCGCGCCAGCGAGAACTGCGATGACCCGGCCACGACGGGCGAGCGAAATCAGAGACATGGTTCCTCCCGGAGCCCCCCTCGGGCTCTCTTGCGGCCAATATGGTGAGGGTCGATGATCGGCGCAAGAGTTCTTGAGCTAAGCTCTTGCAAACGCGTTAAAACCACAAACAACATGTGTGATTTGGGCGGAGCCCAAGGGCATGATAGACTGTTCTGGACGGCGGCAATGCAGGCCCGTCGCGGAGGGATCCGGCCATGGGCGCGGACTCATCTCGGCACGATCGACGGCGGCGGCGGCTTTACGCGTTGCTGCTGATGGCGGTCGCGCTGTTGACCGCTTCGGCCGCAGCGGCGGAAACGCCCCAGGCGCTCGAGCCGCCGCGGTTGACGCAAACGCCAGAGCCGCTCTGCTTCTGCTGGAATGACGGGCGAAAGATCCCGGAAGGCGCGTCAGCCTGCATCAGGACGACGCAGGGCCGCCGGCTCGCCGCCTGCGGCCGGGTGATCAACATGATGTCCTGGCATGTGACCGAAAACCCCTGCCCCGAGAGCTGAGCCGAAAAGAGGCTGAAACGCGAAAACGCCGCCGGGCTGCCCCGACGGCGTCGCAAGAGATTGGCTGGCGCGGTTTCAAACGGAGCGTCAGAAGGCTCCCAGAACCACGGCGAGCATGAATAGGAAGGCCGCACCCATAATCAAACGGTCGAGACGTAGCGTGAGGCTCATCACACCCTCCTGTGTCATTGACCTGACAACACGCTAGCAGAACTCCCGGTTCCCGCAAGGGGGCGGCCGCGCGGCACGCTGGCGGCAGACCCAAGAGTATGGCTAAAACAGTGTTAAACCACTGTATCGCATTGTGGAAAACCCCGGCAAAACTTCCGTCGCCATGCGCTTTTCCAGCGCCTTCGCCACGGCGATGACGACTTCGTCTGCGCCAAAACCGGCGATGACCTGAATGCC
>JBKBRD010000045.1:1500-14036 GCA_046292405.1 Allobosea sp.
CCGCGCTGGACTGGAATCGTCAGGCAGGGCACGCCGAGCAGGGTCCAGAGCCGATTGAACTTCGAATCCCCGGTCGAACCCATGGTGTCGGGCGCCTCGCCCGGCGCCGAATAGGCGATGACGACATCGACCTCGGCGAAGAAGCCGCGCGCCGCATCGCGCCCGCGCCGCGACAGCCTGCGCGCCTCGTCATAGCTTGCAGGCGTGGCCGCCTGCACGCCGTCGAGATAGGCGCGCAGCTTCGGCGCGATGCTGTCGCGATGATGGGCGAACTCCCAGGCCAGCGCGTGCCTGGCTTCGTAATCCTGCAGGGGACCATGCGCCTCGAAGGCGGCCGCCAGCGCGGTCGGCGCGTTCAGATCGACGCATTGCGCGCCCGCTTCGGCAGCGACACGCGCCAGACGCTGCAGGGCGGCCTCGCAGGAGGGCTCGGCCATGCCGGCGAAGTCCTGCCGGGCGATGCCGATGCGCAAGCCTTTCAGCGCGGCCGGCGCGACGTCGAGCTCCGGCCGCCCGGCAATCGGCGCAAGCGCTAGGCCGAGATCGTCGGCGCTCGCCGCCATCAGCCCGAGCGTGTCGAGCGACCAGGAGAATGGCTTGACGCCGACCGTCGGCAGCAACCCGTAGGACGGCTTGACGCCGGCCACCCCGCAATAGGAGGCCGGGCGGATGACCGAGCCGCCGGTCTGCGTGCCGATGGCCAGCGGGATCATGCCGGCTGCCACCGCTGCTGCGGAACCGGCCGAGGATCCGCCGGGGCTGGCGGTTGCGTCATGGGGATTATGCGTCGGGGCAGGGTCGAGAAAGGCGAAGGCGGTGGTGTGGGTCTTGCCGGCCACGCTGGCGCCGGCCGCCTTCAGCGCCATCACGATCGGCGCGTCGGCCCGCGGCCGCCAGCCCTGATAGATCGGCGAGCCCATCTGCGTCGGCAGGTCGGCCGTGTCGATGATGTCCTTGACGCCGCAGGCGACGCCGGCCAGCGGCCCGTCGCCGGCCGCAAGCGTCGCGGGGCGACTGGCGAAGGCCTTGATCGCCGGCTCCTGCGCGTCGATGGCGGCCGTGGCGCGCGCTAGTTCAGCCTCCGCAGTGCTTTGCCCTGCAGCGATGCGCCCGACGATATCCCGCACGCTCAGCATGCTCATTCTCCGACGATCGAGACGATGAAACCGGTGGCGCGGCGCGCCAGCGGGATGGCGATGAAGGCCGCCAGGGCGGCGCAGGGCCAGGCGATCGCGAAGGCCTTCATCCAGCGCGCGAGGAAATCGGCCGGAAAGCCGAGATTCAGATAGGTCACCAGCGCCGTCATCAGAAACGCCATGACCCCGGCCATCAGCACAGGGAAGATGAAGCGCGCTTTGCCGGTCATGGCGGGTTCTCCTGGTCGCAGTGATCTCTTGCATAAGGCACCCACAGCGCGCCAGCCTGCCGGGACGAGCCGGGGCATTCCGCCACCGCCTATCGCCTCACCCATGCCGTTGACGACACAGCGCCTAAATGTAAATGTTACTTACATTCACATAGACGGACTGGATCTGCTCGTGACCCTCGCCCCTTTCGTCGCCGCTCCCGCGCTCATTCAGTTCCACGCGGGCGCGGCGCTGTTTGCCCTCTTGGCCGGCTGCGCGGTGATGCTGGGGCGAAAGGGAACGCGGGCGCATCGCCGGACGGGCTGGGTCTTCGCGACGGCGATGGCGGCGGTGGCTTTGAGTTCGCTCTTCATTACCCGCAACGGCAGCTATAGCGCCATTCACCTGCTCACGGCCCTGACGCTCGTCGCCCTGCCCTCCGGGCTGCTGGCGGCGCGCCATGGCAGGATACGCAAGCATCGCAGCGCCATGATCTCCCTGTTCGTGGGGCTTGCGGTCGCCGGCGCCTTCACGCTGCTGCCAGGCCGGCTGATGCACCAGATCGCCTACAGCCTGCCGGCCGCAGCGCGTTAAAGGCGCGTTAACCCCATGGCCAAAGTTAATCCGGCTGTGGCGGCGCGGGCTCACCCGGTTGAGAAACCGTTCACGAAACGGGTCGCATTTGATCGCTCATGCGTCGCGTTCATCTCGCCCTCATCGCCCTCGGCGTGCTCGGTACCGGGCTCGCAGGCTGCGGCAAATTCCAGAAGCCGCAGCGCGCCGCCTGGCGCGACCAGGCGGAAGCCGCCTGCCTGGCCTCGCGCCAGGTGCAGCTCTCGGCCTATGTCAGCCTGCGCGGCAAGCCCATCGACGGGCCCGGCACCTGCGGCATGGAAAAGCCGCTGAAGGTCCAGGCTTTCGGCAATGGCGGCATCGGCCTGACCAGCTCGGCGACGCTGTCCTGCCCGGTGGTCGCGACCACCGACAAATGGCTGGCGGAGGTGGTGCAGCCGGCGGCGCAGAACGTGCTGGGGGCGCAGGTCATCGAGATGCGCGCCGGCTCCTATTCCTGCCGCGCCATGAACAATGGCTCGGGCACCAGCCGCACCTCCGAGCATGCCTATGGCAACGCGGTCGACGTCTTCTCCTTCCGGCTGAACGACGGCCGCAACATCACGGTCAAGGATGGCTGGCGCGGCTCCCCCGAAGAGCAGAATTTTCTGCGCGAGGTGTTCGTCGGCGCCTGCGCGCATTTCTCGACCGTGCTCGGGCCGGGCGCGGACCTGTTCCATTACGACCATTTCCACATCGATCTCGCCCGCCATGCGCGCGGACGCAAGATCTGCAAGCCGATCATCAAATACACGCCGAACTACAACCTGCCGCCGCCCGACCCGGCGCGCCCCTATCTCTCGGCCCAGCCGAAGGATCGTGGCGTCGTAAGCGGGCCGGTCGTCGCCTCCGGTCCGCTGCTGCGCCAGCCGACGGAGGGCTTGCGGCCGCCAGGCACGGTGCAGGGCGGCTATCCCCTGGCCTATCGCGGCGGCGCCTCGCTGGACGCACAGCGTCGCTACATCGAGGAACCGTCGAGCGAGCCGCTGAACCAGCCGCGCCAGAACCGCGCCTATGCCGAGCCGGCGCCGAGCGTCACGCGCGGCCCGCTGCAACTGCCGGGCTCCGTGCCGCCGACCGAGGAGATGATCATCGGCGACGACGAGGGGAATGGCGTGCTCGACCAGGACGGCATGGACCAGTCGGCGCCGGCGATCTCGCCGCGCAACGACCCCTTCGCCTACGGCGCGGGCCGCACGCCGCGGCGTTGAAGGCTGACGCGGGGCGCCAAGCGCGATGCGCTGTCGAACGCGCGTCGCCCGTCAGCAGCCTGGCGGAACGCGGATAGTCGGGACAAGCCCGACCATGACGGCTCGCCGCCCGTTCCGGTTCAGCGCGCCACCAGGACCTGCCGGCATTCGGCCGGCAACGCTTCCAGCGACATCGGCGGCTTGGGCTTGGAGGGTTTTCCGCTCGGCTTGGGCGGCGAGAAGATCGCCTTGCGCTGGCGCTCGATCCAGCCGCTGAGTTCCTCGCCGCAGCCATCGCCGAAATTCGGCGGCTCCTGGCCGTTGCAGCCCTCCATTCCCACCGGGCAGCTCATGCGGATGTGGAAATGGTAGTTGTGGCCCCAGATCGGGCGGACCTTGTTGAGCCAGCCGCGCTCGCTGCCCGCCTCGCGGCAAAGCGCCACCTTCAGCGCCGGATTGACGAAGATGCGCTCGACGCGCGCATCGCTCGCGGCGGCCTTGATCAGGCGGGTATGTCCGGGCGTCCAGTGCTTGGGGTCGACGTCGCGCCAGTCGGCGCGGGCCATGTTGACGGCCGGCATGTTCTCGCGCGCCTGCGCGCCCAGCCGCTCGCGCGGCATCGGGGTCAGCCAGAGATCGGCGTCGAGCCCGATCTGATGCGAGGCGTGGCCCGTCAGCATCGGCCCGCCGCGCGGCTGCGAGATGTCGCCGACGAGCAGGCCCGGCCAGCCATTGATCCGCGGCGCCTCACTGGCCAGTTTCTCGAGATAGTCGATCAGGACCGGGTGGCCCCAATTGCGGTTGCGGTTGAGCCGCATCACCTGCCAGCTCGGTCCGTCCACCGGCAGCGCCGTCGCGCCGGCCAGGCAGCCGCGCGCATAGGAGCCGATGGCGCGCGCCTGCATGCTGGCCGGGGTGGTCTTCTGGCCGAAGAGCGAGCGGGCGGCGTCGGGATAGGCGGCGATATTGGCGGCGCGACGCTTGGCCTCCTCATCGGCCGTCGACTGGGCCAGCGCCAGGGCCGGCGCGACGACGGCCATGGCGAGGCAGGACAGGACGGCGATTCGACGATTCAGGGCGCGCATCGCGGCAGACTCGCCGGTTTGGTGCGCTGGCGTCAAGCCGATGCGGCTCTCAGCCGCCCGCGAGACTGCAGCCCTGCGGCATTGTCGTAACGTATTTCGCCATGGACAATCCGTTACCGAAGCGGCAGCCTGAGCCGAACCAAGGCGGGCGCCCAGACCCGCCGGCTGACGCGAGGAGACCACCCCATGACCGATTTCCGCATCGACCGACGCACCCTGCTGGGCGGGCTGGGCGCAAGCCTGACGCTGCCGGCGGCTGGCTTCGCACAGGGCGCGTGGCCGCAGGGGCGCACGCTGAAGCTCGTGGTGCCTTTCCCGCCGGCAGGCGCGACCGACGTGCTGGGCCGCCTGGTGGCGGACAAGCTCGGCCAGACATGGGGCACGAATTTCGTGGTCGAGAACCGCCCGGGCGCAGGCGGCAATATCGGCACCGATGCGGTGGCGAAGGCCGAACCCAATGGCGACACGCTGCTGATCGTCTCGGTGGGGATGGCGACGAACCAGTATCTCTATCCCAAGCTGAACTACGACCCGGCCAAGGATCTGGCGCCGATCACCATGGTGGCGCTGGTGCCCAACCTGCTCGTCGTCAACAACCAGCTTCCGGTCAAGTCCGTCGCGGAGCTCGTGGCCTACGCCAAGGCCAACCCGGGCAAGCTGACCTACGGCTCCTCGGGCGTCGGCACCTCGGTACATCTCTCCGGCGAATTGTTCCAGAAGCTGACGGGCACCAAGATGGTGCATGTGCCCTATCGCGGCACGGCCCAGGCGACGCAGGATCTGATCGGCGGCCGCATCGACCTGATCTTCGACAACATCACCCAGGCGCTGCCCCATGTCAGGGCCGGCTCGATCCGCGGGCTCGGCGTGACCACCGCCCAGCGCGCGCCGACGGCGCAGGAATTCGCACCGATCGCCGAGACGGTGCCGGGTTTCGACGTCTCGTCCTGGTTTGCGCTGTTTGCACCGGCCAAGACGCCGCAGGCGATCATCGACAAGGTCTATGCCGACACCAAGGCCGGCCTGGCCGACCCGGTCCTGCGCGGTAAGATGGATGCGCTCGCGGCGCAGCCCGTCGGCAACAGCCCGGCCGAGATGGCGGCCTATCTACAGGATGAAATGAAGCGCTGGGGCGATCTGATCCGGGAAGTGGGCGTCAAAATCGAGTGAAACGGGGCGAAACGCAGTGACTGCTCCGGCGTGTGGAACATGGCGCGCCAGCTAACGTTCTCCGTCCGACGTCGCGGGTTCCGCGGCGCGCATTGAGAAGGGTTGCCGCCATGTCCACGACACTCATCATTATCCTACTCGTCGTTCTGCTCTTCGGCGGCGGCTATTACGGGCACCGCAGCTATGGCACGGCCGGACTCGGCGGCGCGCTCGGCCTCGTGCTGACCATCGTCATCGTGCTGTGGCTGCTCGGCGCGCTGGGTGGCGTCCCCGTCAGGGTCTAAACCATCATCCCATCAAGTGGATACCGGTTGATGGACAAGATGATGCGACCGAACAGAGAGACAGAGCGAACGATCTGAGCCGGTCAGGCCGCGTTCGACCGTTCCCAAACGGTGATCGCGGCCGCCAGATCCTCGAGCGACACGCCCGCGGACTTGAACACCGTGATGCCGCCCTCCGGATGGAGACCTGCGACTGCGCCGCTGCACAGCTCGCTCAGTGTGCCCACAACCTGATCGGCGCTGTAGTCGCCATCGCGGATCGCCAGTGCGATATCGCCGCCCTCGTCGATCGCCTTGGCGGAGTCGACGAAGACGCGGCCGCGCTGCAGCGCTTCCGCATCGGCTTCGCGCATCTGCATCGTGAACGCGCCGACCAGATCGAGATGAGCGTGGCGCTTCAGCCAACGGCCATGGATCAGGGGCTCGGTGGCGTTGGTCGCGCAGGAGATGATGTCGGCCGCGCGCGCCTCGCCTTCCAGATCCGTGACGGCGCGGGCCTCGATGCCGTCCCGGGCGAGATCGGCGACCACCGCCAGCGCCGCCTCCGGCCGCCGGGCCCAGATCGCGATGTCGGTCAGCGGCCGCACGGCGCGATGCGCCCTGATGAGGAATGGCGCGAGATTGCCCGCCCCCACCATCAGCATGCGGCTGGCCTCGGGATGGGCCATGTAGCGCGCCGCCAGGGCCGAGGCGCAGGCCGTGCGCCAGACCGTGAGGCGATTGCCGTCCATCACCGCCAGCGGCTGGCCGGTTTCGCCATCCATCAGAAGATAGGCGCCCATGACGCCGGGCAGGTTGCGCTTGCCGTTGCCGAAGAACACCGAGACGATCTTCGTGCCGATATAGGGGCGTTGCGCCTGCGGCCCGCTCCAGGCCGGCATCACCAGCAGCACCGCCTGCTCGCCCGGCCGCTCGATGGCGTGGTGCGCGCGCGGCGGCATCACGATGTCGGAGCGGAAGGCGAGGTCGAGCCCGTCGATCAGTCCCTCGACGCTCAGCGCGGCGTCGATTTCGGCTGCGTTGAACAGGCGCATCTCAGTTGCGGCCGCTGGTCAGCGCCGGCAGCGCGGAATCGGGCACGGCCGAGCGCAGCATCTGCGTCTCGTTGCGCAGCGCCTCGGCCTCCCTGCGGTTGCGCCGGGCCGCCTTGCGGTGCCGGCCCTGCCCGATCCAGGAGGCTAGCCCGCCGATCAGCACGCCCAGCGCCAGCGCGACCAGAACGACGGCGAAGAGCGGAATATTATAGGCCAGAACCGGGTTCTCGAGGCTGATCGGGTCGAAGGAGACGCGCACCGGCGCCCGGTTCGCCACCGAAAACAGCACGATCGCCAGCGCGACCGGAACCAGCACCAGCGCCTTGAAGAAGGATTTCATCGTGGTCTCCTCACGGCTGCCGACGAGCCGCCGTTCAAGCTGCGCCTGCGGCTGGCGGATAGCGCCCCGGACGGTCGCGGGCGCCGCACCGATGGGCGCCGGTCGCCGTCTGTCCGCCAGGGCAGTTTTTGAAGGCTCAGGCCTTGCCGTTCAGCCTGAGACGAAGCTCCTTGCCGGTCTTGAAGACCGGAACGAATTTCTCCTCGACCTCGACCGCATCGCCGGTGCGCGGATTGCGTCCGACGCGGGCCGAGCGGGCCTTGCGGGAGAAGGCGCCGAAACCCCGCAGCTCGACCCGGTCGCCGCGGGTCAGCGCCTTGACGATCTCGTCAAGGATGGAGGTGACGATGTTCTCGATGTCGCGCTGGTACAGATGCGTGTTGCGCTCGGCGATACGCTGGACGAGTTCGGATTTGATCATTGTTCTTGCATAACCGCTTGTAGCACCATCATTTTTCGAGCGCAGGCTGCCAGAGCGCCAGAGGCGCGTCAAGCTGCATCCCGACAGGCTGGTCGGCGGCGCGGGCGATCAGCGTCGCCAGGCTCTGCAGGCCGGCAGCCCGCGCCAGCGCCTCGCTCGCGCTCCAGATGCCAAAGGACGAACCCTCGCTGCGGCGACGCCAGTCCCGAACCGGCAAATCCTTGGCGACGCCCTTTTCGCGCTCGAGCCAGGCGATCGCCTCCTGCTCGCCGCCGATGGCGTCGACCAGCTTCAGCGCCAGCGCCTGACGACCGGAATGGACGCGACCGTCGGAGACGGCGGCGAGCTCGGGGTCGGCGAGCTTGCGGCGGGTCTGCACCATGCGCTTGAACCAATCGTAATTATCCTCCACCACGCGCTGCAAGGCCGCCCGCGCCTCGGGCGAGGTCGGTTCGAAGCCGCTCGGCGCAGCCTTGAGCGGGCTCGACTTGATGGTCTCGATGTTGACGCCGATGGTGTCCAGCAGCCGGCCGACATTGGGGATCTGGAACAGCACCCCGATCGACCCGACCAGCGAGGTCTGGCGGGCGACGATGTGGTCGGAGCCCATGGCGGCGATGTAGCCGCCCGAGGCCGCCAGACCGTCGACGACCGCGACGAGCGGCTTTTTCGCGGCCAGCAGGCGCAGTGCGTCATGCACCGCCTCCGAGCCGGTGGTGGTGCCGCCGGGGCTGCTGATCGACAGAAGGACGGCCGAGGCCTTGCTGTCTTCCAGGGATTTGATCAGCTCCAGCGTGCGCCGGTCTCCGGAGATGAAGCCGGAAATGGTGACGCGGGCGATATGAGCCTGGGCGAGATTGCCGGGCGTCCGCCCGGACCAGACCAGCCCGGCTATGACGGCGATGGCGACGACGCCGAGCGCGGCCAGAAAGCGCCATAGCGTCAATTTGCGCCGCAGACTGCGACGATCTGCGAGCAGGTCGGCATCGGACGACATCGGTCAAGCGCTCCGGGTTCGTGGCCCCGTGATGTAGACCCGGGCGTGGCCAGGGGCAAGGCGAGGGTTGGACTTTCAGGCTGCGGCGCGGCCGCGCGCGCGGTCCAGCGCCAGCAAGGCGAGGCCGCTGGCGACGGAGCGGAAGGCGTCGCCGATATGCACCCGCTGCGCCCCGAAGCGGCGGTCGAACAGGGCGCGCACGGCCGGCACATGCGAGGTGCCGCCGGTCATGAACACCGCCTCGACGGCGCCCGCGCCGACGCCGGCCTCGGCCAGAGCGCGGTCGAGCGCGGCTTCGATGGCGTCGACATCCTCGGCGATCCAGCCTTCGAATTCCGCCCGCGTGATCGGGGCTTCGATCGAGAGCTCCATCTGCTGGAAACGCAGCACGGTCTCGTCGGCGCCAGACAGGGCGATCTTGGCGGCGGAAACGGCGCGATAGAGCTCATAGCCGAGATCGTACTCGATCACCGTCAGCAGATCCTGGAGCTTGCGCGGCTCGACCGCGTCGCGGATCAGGGCGTTGAGCTCGGCCATGGTCTCGCGGCTCTTCATCAGCGACAGCCGGTGCCATTGCGCGAAGGCCGCGTGATAATGCGCCGGGATCGGCAGCAACTTCTCGAAGGAGCGGTATTGCGAACCCTTGCCGAGACGCGGCGAGATCGCATGCTCGATGATGCGGTAGTCGAAGGTGTCGCCGGCGACGCCGACGCCCGCATGCGAGAGCGGAATGGCGTCGAGCTTGCCGGCCTGGCCCGGCTCGAAGCGCATGACGGAAAAATCGCTGGTGCCGCCGCCGAAATCGGCGACCAGCATGGTCTGAGCCTGCTTGAGATCGCGCGCATACCAATAGGCGGCGCCCAGCGGCTCATAGGCGAAATCGACATGGGCCATGCCGGCCTTGGCGTAGGAGGCGCGCAGCCGCCCCAGCGCCAGCTCCTCGTCGGGCCGCTCGCCGGCGAAGACCACGGGCCGGCCGGACACCAGCGGCGTGCCCGCCAGACCCTCCAGCCCTGCAGCGAGATCGCTCAGGAACACGCCGATCAGGTCTTCCAGCCGGTACAGCTTGCCGAACAGCCGCGTTTCCTGGAAGGCGCGGCTGGAGAGGTAGGTCTTCAGCGACTGCAGGAAGCGATGCTCGGTGGTCATGCCCAGCGCCATGTCGAGGGCGTCGGGGCCGCTGACATGGGCGATGTGGCTCTTGGGCGGGCGCCCCTCGCGCCAGAACATCAGGGCCGAGCGATAGGCGTCGACCGCGCCCTGCCGCGTGGCAAAACTGCGGGTGGTGACCGAGCCATTGGCGTTGGCCAGCGCCACCACGCTGTTGGTCGTCCCGAAATCGATGCCGATGGCGGCGGTGGGCATGGGGTGGGTCCTGTTGGGCGAATGGCGAGTGGCGAATGGCGAATGGGGAGTCGGGTTGGGTAGCGGCGAGCGGTCCGATTTTTATGAAACCATTCGCCACTCGCCTTTCGCTACTCGCCATGCCGAAACAAAAGCCCGCGCGGATTGCTCCGCGCGGGCTGAGATCGGGGTGGGGGGCGCGGAGCCGCCCCCCCCCGCCCAACCGCGCCAGCTGCCCCCGCCCCCCCAACACGCATATCCTCATAACGGATTTTCTGGGGGTCCCCATGGCACAAAACATGGTTTGGGGTCCCACCAAAAACGGCCGGGATTCCCAGGCCAAGCGCCTGGGGGTGAAGCGGTACGGGGGCCAGGTGGGGGGGGCTGTGGGGGGGGCGGCCCGCCCCCCCCGCCCCACGCCTCACTTCTTGTCGGTGGTCGCCTTCTTGAGGGCGGCGCCCAGGATGTCGCCGAGCGACGCGCCGGAATCGGCGGAGCCGTACTGCGCCATCGCTTCCTTCTCCTCGGCCATCTCCAGAGCCTTGATCGAGACCTGGATCTTGCGAGCCTTCTTGTCGAAGAGGACGACGCGGGCGTCGACCTTCTCGCCGGCCGCAAAGCGCTCGGGGCGCTGCTCGGACCGCTCACGCGCGATTTCGGCGCGCTTGATGAAGGTGGTCATGTCGGTGCCGGCGATCTTGACGTCGAGACCGGCTTCCTTGACCTCGATCACCTCGCAGGTGACGACCTGACCCTTCTTGAACTCGCCGGCATCCACGAAGGGATCGCCGCCGAGCTGCTTCAGGCCGAGCGAGATGCGCTCCTTCTCGACGTCCACATCGAGAACGACAGCCTGCAGCATGTCGCCCTTCTTGTATTCCTCGATGACCTGCTCGCCCGGACGGTTCCAGTCGAGATCCGAGAGGTGGATCATGCCGTCGATGTCGCCTTCGAGCCCGAGGAACAGACCGAATTCGGTCTTGTTCTTGACCTCGCCCTCGACCGTCGAACCGGCCGGATGGGTCTCGGCGAAGACTTCCCAGGGATTGCGCAGGGTCTGCTTGAGACCGAGCGAGATGCGGCGCTTGACCTGATCGACCTCGAGGATCGCGACGTCGACTTCCTGCGAGGTCGAGACGATCTTGCCGGGGTGGACGTTCTTCTTGGTCCAGGACATCTCAGAGACGTGGATGAGGCCCTCGATGCCCGGCTCCACTTCGACGAAGGCGCCGTAGTCCGTGATGTTGGTGACGCGACCCTTGAGGCGCGCACCGACCGGATAACGGGCGGCGATGCCATCCCACGGATCGGCCAGCAGCTGCTTGATGCCGAGCGAGATGCGGTGGGTGTCCTGGTTGATCTTGATGATCTTGACCTTGACCGTCTGGCCGATGGTTACGACCTCGGACGGGTGGTTGACGCGGCGCCAGGCCATGTCGGTGACATGGAGCAGGCCGTCAATGCCGCCGAGATCGACGAAGGCGCCGTATTCGGTGATGTTCTTGACGACGCCGTCGATGACCTGGCCCTCTTCGAGCGAGGCGACCAGCTCGGAGCGAGCCTCGGCGCGGGTCTCTTCGAGGACGGTGCGGCGCGACACGACGATGTTGCCGCGGCGGCGATCCATCTTCAGAATTTCGAAGGGCTGCGGCTGGCCCATCAGCGGGCCGACGTCGCGGATCGGGCGGATGTCGACCTGCGAACGCGGCAGGAAGGCGACGGCGCCGTCGAGATCGACGGTGTAGCCACCCTTGACCGTGTTGAAGATGACGCCCGAGACCTTCTCGCGAGCCTCGAAAGCCTTCTCGAGCTTGACCCAGCTCTCCTCGCGGCGCGCCTTGTCGCGCGAGATGACGGCTTCGCCCAGCGCATTCTCGATCCGGTCGAGATAGACCTCGACCTCGTCGCCGACCTTGAGGTCCTGGTCACGGCCGGGGCCGTTGAATTCCTTGAGCGCGACGCGCCCTTCCGTCTTCAGGCCGACATCGATGATCGCCATGTCCTTTTCGATGGCGACGACGATGCCCTTGATGACGGAGCCTTCCAGCGCATCGTTGCGGTTGAAGGACTCTTCGAGCAGGGCGGCGAAATCCTCGCGGCCCGTATTATAGCTTTCTACGGCTGACATATGTGCTCCTGACGCCGGGCGCGTATCCCGCGCATGACCGGCAAGCGCCGATTGGGTTGGCATTGCGGGCCGGATCTCACGCGACGGCGCCTCCGGAGAGGTTGCCCGGTCGAGCCCGCGCCGGAGGCGCCGAGGCTGTTGCGGGCGGCGCTGGGCCGTCGTTGCGATCCGCATCGGAAGGGTCCGCCCAAAACACGAAACGGGAGCCGGCCCAGCGGGCCGCTCCCGGCGCATGATCGATCACGGCCATTCGGACAGGCGCGATGTAGTGGAAAGCGGGCCGCAGGGCAAGCGCGAAGCCAAGGGCCAGCGCCGCTGGCGGCTTGCCCCCAGCCACGCAGCGTGCCGTTAGTACTCCGACCAGCCGCCCCCGCCGCCGCCGGCGACGCGGCGGGCCGGCGCGGGGGCTGGCGCGGCGGCGCGCGCCGGCTTCATATGCGGCGCAGCCTGGCGCAGTTCGGAGATCACGCTGCGTTCGAGATCGCGCGGCGCGCCGCCGGCCAGCTTGAACTGCATGACCATGTCCTTCAGCGCCCCGGTCGCCTGCTCGAGGTCGCGCGCCACGCCGGCGCTCTGCTCGGCCAT
>JBKBRD010000046.1:0-14014 GCA_046292405.1 Allobosea sp.
GCGATCACCTCTCCCGTATTCACGTCGAGGATCGCCCCGGCTGCGGCGATGGCGCGATACTTCTCGATGCCCTTGAGCAACTCGTCGCGCACCAGATGCTGCACGCGCAGGTCGATCGACAGCTGGACCGGCTTCAGGTCGGAGGCCTGGGTGGCCAAGCCCGCGCCGTTGAGATCCTGCAGCCCCTGGGAGTCGATGTATTTCTCGATGCCGGCGATGCCGACATTGTCGATGCTGGCGAAGCCCAGCACATGCGCCGCGGCCGGGCCGTTCGGGTAGACCCGCTTGTTCTCGGGCACGAAGCCGACGCCGGGAATGCCGAGGCGATGCACCTCGCCCTGCTGGCGCGGCGTGATCTCGCGCTTGACCCAGACGAAGCCCTTCTTGGTGGCGAGCTTGTCGCGCAGATCCTTGGCGTCGAGATCGGGCAGCACGGCGGTCAGCAGTTCCGTCGCCTCGTCCTTGTCGAGGATCTTGCGCGGCTCGGCGAAGACCGAAACGGTGCGGATGTCAGTGGCCAGCACCGTGCCGCTGCGGTCGACGATATCGGGGCGAGCGGCCGACGTCGCGGTCGACGTGGCCCGGCGCAGACCGACCTGCTCGTTGGGCAGGGTCGCGAGCATCACCAGCCGCCCGGTGATGGCGATGAACAGCGCCGAAAAACCCAGAATGATCAAGCCGACGCGAGGCTGGCTTTTCTCCCCGCTCATCCGGAAGACATCGCGAAGCCAGGCGAGTCGGCGCCGCGGCGGCGTCTCGCTGGCCTCGTCGCGGCCGGTATCTGCGTCGTTGTGCTGCGACATCTCGCTCATGGCCGGCCTCCGGGCGTGGTGACGCCGCTCGCCTTGCGGTCCTTGGGGGTCTCGGTCGGCAGCGCGAGGCCGAGATCCTCGAGCTTGCGGCCGATGGCGTCGACCTTCGGCCCGCGATTGGGGATGTCGGCGGCGCGCAGGATCTGCGTGATCTGCAGCGGTTGCAGGTCGAGGTGGCGGTCGGCCAGGGTCTGCAGCCGGTCGGGCCGGTTGAGATACTGCCATTCCGCCTTCAGCACGGCGATGGCGTCCCGCTCGCGCTGCGCCTTGGAGCGAAGCTTCTGGGCCTGCTCGGCCTCCAGCGTCGTCTCGTATTTGATGCCATAGGCGTAGACCGCCGAAGAGACGAGGGCCGCGATGGCGATGACATGCAGCAGCTTGATCATGCTCAGGGCCTCCGCCGCGGCTGGGGATCGGGCACTTCGGCAAGCGCCAGAAGATCGGGCTCGGCCGCCCGCGCCGGCGCGGCGGTGCGTTCCGCCGCCCGCAGCTTGGCCGAGCGGGCGCGCGAATTCAGCCGCATCTCGGCCTCGGACGGCGCGACCGGGCCGCGCGTCACCAGCCTGAAGGTCGGCTCTTCGACCGCGACCACCGGCGCATGGCGCGATCCGGCCGGGGCGCGGCCGGACCGGCCGGCCATGAACTGCTTGACGATCCGGTCCTCGAGCGAATGGAAGGTCACCACCACCAGCCGTCCGCCTGGCTTGAGCACGGCCTCGGCCGCATGCAGCGCCCGCACCAGCTCGCCGAGTTCGTCATTGACCGCGATGCGCAGGGCCTGGAACACCCGCGTCGCCGGATGCGCGCCGCCGGGCTCGGCCCAGACGATGGTCGCGACCAGTTCGGCGAGTTGCTTGGTGGTCTCGATCGGGGCCTTGCGCCGGGCCTCGATGATGGCGCGGGCGACGGCGCGCGACCGTCGTTCCTCGCCATAATGGTAGAAGATGTTGGCGAGCACGCCTTCATCGGCGCCGTTGACGAGGTCAGCGGCGCTCTGGCCCTCGCGGCCCATGCGCATGTCGAGCGGCCCGTCGAAGCGGAACGAGAAGCCGCGCTCGGCCTCGTCGATCTGCATCGAGGAAACGCCGATATCGAGCACGACGCCGTCGAGCGGCGCCATCTGAAAGCGCTGCGCCTCCTCCGCCAGCTCGCCGAAGCGCGCCTGCGCCAGTGTCAGCCGCCCCGCCATCTCCGCCACCAGATCGGCGCCGCCTGCGATCGCAGTGGGGTCGCGGTCAAGCGCCAGCAAGGCGACATCCGGCGCGGCCTCGAGAATGGCGCGCGCATAGCCCCCTGCCCCGAAAGTCCCGTCGAGATAGCGTCCGCCCGGCTGCGGCGCGAGTGCCTCCAGCACCTCGGCCAGCAGCACGGGCACGTGGCGGGCATCGCCCTCGGGCGCGTCGGCGACCGGCCTGCCGCGCTTCTTCATGGCCCCGACGCTCCAACGGGCGGCGGCGCGCCGAGCATGCGCTTCACATCGCGCAGCCGCGTCCGGGCCGTCTCCAGATGCGCCTCGAAGCGCTGCGGATCCCAGAGCTGAAATTTGTGGCCGAGCCCGACGAAGGTGACGGCCTCGCCGATGCCCGCATGCGCCTTCAACGCCTCGCTCAGCATGATGCGCCCCTCCGGATCGACCTTCAGCACTTCGGAGGCGCCGTTCAAGGCCGTCGACAGCAGTTCCCACTCGTCCGAAAAGGGCGAGAAGCGTGACAGGATATCGTCGATCGTGGCGCGCAAGGCGTGGCCGCCCGCATCCAGCGCCGGCAGATCGATCGCGCGGTGAATGTAGAGACCCTCGTACCCGTCGCGGGCCAGGATCGCACGGAAGCTGGCGGGTATGGACACCCTGCCCTTGGCGTCGAGCCGGTTGGTGAAATTCGAGACGAAGCGGTCCGTCAACGCCGCCTCCCGGCCATTCTTGCCGATGCGGGCCGCGCCGACCGGCCGACCGCATCAAGTCTTCCCGTCGAAGCAGGCACAGCGGCGCGCAAGGCCGAAATCCGCGCGGCACACGGACCCTGACCTGACTGTCGCCTGCCGGCTTCGACGGGATGATTTGGGATAGCATGGGTGGCTATGGGCGTCAATGAAATTGGTCCTGCGGAAGGCCCCGCCGGACTCTGAATCGGCATCACACCTCGTTAAGGTTAAGTATCCGTAAGCAGACGAAAATCGCCGCCGCACACCGGGCTGGCCTGGCCCGGACGCCTGGAAGGGCAGCAGATTTTTCTGGGCTCAACCCGCTTCCGAGGCCTTGAGCAGCGCGTCGCGCAGCTTGCCGAGCTCTGCGATCAGCTCGCCTGCGGGCGCGATTGCGTCGCCGATCGCGTCGGCCATGGCGCCGGGCACGCATCGCCCCTTCTCGCGCAACGCTTCGCCTTTTTCGGTCAGATGCAGCAGCAGCTGGCGCTCATCCTCGCGGCTGCGCTCGCGGCGGATCAGCCCGGCCGCCTCGAGCCGCTTCAGCAACGGGGTCAGCGTGCCCGAATCCAGCATCAGCCGCTCCCCCAGCGCCTTCACGCCGATGCCGTCCCGCTCCCACAGCACCAGCATCGCCAGATACTGCGGATAGGTCAGGCCGAGTTCGGCGAGCACGCTGCGATAGAGCCGCGTGAAGGCGTGCCCGGCCTGATAGACGGAAAAGCAGAGCTGAGCCTCGAGCCGGGGCATGTCTGGCCCTGCCGCGATCGTCTTGAGTGCCATGTCCAGCTCCCCGCCCTGCCCCAGCCTGTCTGTCTGGACCGCCGCAGCGGCCCCATCAACTCGGCGTGAGCGCCTTATTTGATCGTTGACAATTCAATTGTGCACGATTTAATGTCTGCTGACAAGAGTTCAGCAGCCTCAAAGGAGCATTCGATGAAAATTCTCTACACCGCACATGGTTCCGCCACCGGCGGCCGCGAGGGCAAGGCCGCCACCGACAGCGGCAATGTCGATGTCGTGCTCAACACGCCCAAGGAGCTCGGCGGCGGCGGCGGCAACGGCACGAACCCCGAGCAGCTGTTCTCGATCGGCTATTCCGCCTGCTTCCTCGGCGCGCTGAAATTCGTCGCCGGCAAGGAGAAGGTGAAGATCCCGGAGGATGCGCGCGTCAGCGCCGATGTCGGCATCGGCCCGCGCGATGACGGCCAGGGTTTCGGCATCGCCGTAAAGCTGACGGTCTCGGTTCCGGGCGTCGACAAGGCGGTGGTCGAGGATCTCGTCCAGAAGGCTCATGTCGTGTGCCCCTATTCGCACGCCACCAAGGGCAATATCGACGTCGAACTTGCCGTCGCCTGACACGTCCTCGGCCCGGCCCCGGACCCCAACCTTCCCATAGGTCAAACAGACGCTATAATCGGGCGGCGGCGACAGGCTCGCCGTCCGAAACCTGGGAAGCTTTGTTCATGTGGCGTCGCTCTTTGCTGCTGGCAACGCTGCTGGCCGCGCCCACGCTCGTCCACGCGGCCGGCCTGACCCGCTTCGACCTTCCCGCCGATGAGCGCGGGCCGGCGATACGGGTGGCGCAATGGTCGCCCTGCGCAGCGCCGGCGACGCCGATCACGCTCGGCCCGTTCGTGTTTCCGGCTGTTCGCGACTGCCCGATCGCCGGGGATGACAAGCTGCCCCTGGTCGTGATCTCGTATGGCTTCGGCGGAACCTATCTCGCTCATCACGACACGGCCGAAGCGCTGGCGGACGCCGGCTTCGTCGTGGTCGCTCTCAACCATCCCGACGACAATGCGTTCAACGCCGCACGGTTCGACAGCCTCAAGGCGCTGAGGACACGGCCGATGGACGTGAAGCGGCTGATCGACCACATGCTCGGCCCCGCCTCCGCCGCGCCGCGGATCGACCCGGAACGGATCGGCTTTTTCGGATTCTCCCGCGGTGGCTACACCGGGCTCGTCCTCGCCGGGGCGCAGCCCGACATCCGGCAGCTGCGCGCCTTGTGCCAGGACCCCACCGGGGCGACGTGCGACCGCATTCCCGCCGAGATGGTTCCGCCAGGGGAGCCCGTCCGCGATCCCGGGGTCAAGGCGTTCGTGATCGCCGATCCCCTGGCCAGCGTCTTCCCGAACGCGAGCGGGCTAAGCCAAGTCAAGGCTCCGCTACAACTCTGGCGCTCCCAGAACGGGGGCGACGGCGTCGCGCCCGCCGATGTCGCAGCCATCGCCACCAACCTGCCGGAGCGCGCTGAATTGCACGATGTCGCCCGCGCCGACCATTTTGCTTTTCTCAGCGTCTGCCCCGAGGCATTGGCGAGAGACCAGCCGGCGATCTGCGCCGATCCGCCGGGCTTCGACCGCGCCGCCTTTCATGCCGAGCTGAACGGCAAGGTCGTCGCGTTCCTGCGCCGGAATTTGAACCGGCCAGCCAAGCGCTGACGCACGCTGCAGGATAATCTGCAGCGTCCTGATGGGTAGAGGGCGCCAGCCGGCCTGTAAGCCGGGTTCTGGATGGCCGGAGGATCGCTCCCCCGACGTGACGGCCATTCCTCTGGGACGCGCATCGCTGCGCGCCTCGAGCAACCAACCCGGACGACAAGGCCCAGAAACAGGCCCCCGCCCGCTTGCGCGGACGGCATCGTCCCTATTCGGTTTTGCTCCCGGTGGGGCTTGCCATGCCGTCCCCGTTGCCGGGTCCGCGGTGCGCTCTTACCGCACCTTTTCACCCTTACCTGCAGCGAACTGCAGGCGGTTCGATCTCTGTGGCGCTTTCCCTGGGGTCGCCCCCGCCGGACGTTATCCGGCACCGTGTTTCCGTGGAGCCCGGACTTTCCTCCCCCGCGAGCGGGAGCGGCCGTCCGGCCGACTGGCAGCGGGGTGGTGCGCCCATTCGCAGGGTCGCGTCAACCCATGCGGCGGAAATCGATCAGTTCTGGGCGGTATAGGTGCGGATCTTCGAGCAATAGGCGCGGTTGGCGCCGCTCATCCGCTCGGCCATGTGGCCGCTCTGATATTTCATCACCGTCCGGCAGGTGTCGCCGCCGGCCATGCGATAGGCCTGGGCGAGATACTTCATGGCGTAGCGGGCGTTGGTGTCGGCGTCGAGCAGGCCGCTCGCCGGGCCGGAATAGCCCATGCCGCGCGCCGTCTGGTAGCGGATCTGCATCAGCCCGTAATTCCCGGCATTGGCGGCGCGGGGATTGTAGCGGCTCTCGACGCGCACGAAAGCGTCGGCGAGGCTGAAGGGCACGCCATTGGCCGCCGCATGCCGCGCAACCAGCGCCCTCAACCCATCCGATCCTGCCGGCGCGGCATGGACGCGCGTATCGGCCTTGCCGATCTTGGCGACCTTCTTGCCGGTCTCTGCGACCGCTGCTTCCGGCGCAGCCTCTTGGGCCTGGCCGGCGGCCTTGGCGCGAGCGATCTCCCCCTCACGAACGATGAAGGCCAGCTGGTCGCGCTCGTCATTGACCATTGCTTGAGAAGACGAGGCGCCCAGCAGGCAAATCGAGATCGCGGCGAGCGCTGCGCTTGAGGTATATCGCATTATCGACGGAACCTTCAGTTTGATGTTGTGTTGAAGGACCGGCTAAATGACCATGAAATATGGTCATAATCTGACGGTAACGCCAGAGCAACTAAGCAATACTTCCATTTTCAACAGGCATATTCTTTACTTTGTTTTGCAGTAAAAGAATGTATCCGGCGCAACCCAGCCGCGAATCAGCGCGCGGGTCGAGATAAAGCGCCGGCGCGAAGACATCGCCGCATTGCGGTCGCATTTGACAGGCGGCATAACGGCTTGGCGCAGGCGGATTTCCGCTGCTGGCGCTGGCCCAGGGGGAACGTCCATGAAGAGAATTATCGCGGTTGCGCTCATCGGCTTGAGCCTTGGCGCCTGCACGGCGCGCGAGCAGAACGCCGGCACCGGCGCCCTGATTGGGGCAGGCACGGGCGCGCTGATCGGAGGCCTCGCCACGGGCCGGGCCGGCGGCGCGCTGGCTGGCGCGGCGATCGGCGGCGCCGGCGGCGCCATCATCGGCTCGGCCACCACGCCAGACCGCATCTGCTACGGCCGCGACGAATATGGCCGCCGCGTCCGCTATTCCTGCTGATCTCGGATCAAGCGATCACGAAAGGCCCGTCCTCCGCAAGGAGGGCGGGCTTTTCTTTGGCCGCTAGACGTCGCCATACGGGCCGAAGCGGCCAACGAAACGATGCTCGGCGCCGGGATAGAGCAGGCGCACGGCCGTGACCGGCTCGTCCTGGTTCCAGGTTCGCCGCTCGACTAAAAGGCAGGCGGCCCCAGCCGCAATCTCGAGCAGCGCCGCCGCCTCCGGCTCGGCCGCCACCGCGCTGATCGCATGCTCGGCCTGCGACCAGAGGCTGTTCTGCAAGAGCCAGTCGCCCGGCGGGGTCTCCGAGAAATCCTGCTGAGCCGCCGCCGGCACGCTGGCCAAGTGGATCACGCGCTCCTCCAGCACATGCGGCCGGCCGTCGCTGCAGTGCAGGGTCTGCAGATGGGCGACGGCGTCCGAACGCTTGAGCCCGAAACGGGCCGCGACCTCGGCGCTCGGCCGGCCGTCCTTGCGCGACAGGATCGCGAAACTATGGCTCTTGCCGCGCTTGCGCACCTCATCGGGGATGGAGAGGATGTCGAGCATGGCGTAGCTGGTCGACGGGCTGGCGACGATGGTGCCGGAGCGACGTCGGCGAGTGATCAGCCCCTCCCGCGCCAATTGCACCAGCGCCCGGTGGACCGTCATGCGCGAGGCGCCGAGCTGCTCCATCAACGCATGCTCGGGCGGCACGGAGGTGCCGGGCGGCCAGGCCCCGTTCAGGATGAGGTCGCGGATGGCGCGGCGGATCTGGTCGTAGACCGGACCCGTCCCATCGAGCCGAACATCGCCGAGATTGGTTTCGACCATTGCCATGGCTGAAGCTTCGTCCACCCCTTAAGCCAGCAGCTTGCGCATGACCCCGGCGAAGCGCGCGCGCACCGCCTCGCCCGCGCTGTGGCGCCCATCGCTCACCAGCCTGCGCCCGGCGACGAAGACATCGCTCAATGGCAGGGCGTTGGCCGCAAAGATAGCGCTGTCGAGCGCGATCGCGCCGCTCTTCCCCAGCAGCGCCGGGTGCTGCGGGTCGAGCGTGACGAAATCCGCCCGGCAACCGACGGCGATGCGGCCGATGTCGCGGCCGCAGGCTTGCGCCCCGCCCCGGCAGGCCTCCAGCCAGAGCGCGACGCCGGTGGAGCCGCCGGGATCGGCGATCAGCGACCGGCGACGATCGCGCAGGCGCTGCGAATATTCGAGCTGGCGCAGCTCCGCCCCGGCGTCGATCTGGATATTGGAGTCGCTGCCGACGCCGTAGAGCCCGCCGGAATCGCGATAGCGCACCCCGTCGAAAATCCCGTCTCCGAGGCTGGATTCCGTGATCGGGCAGAGGCCGGCGACGGCGCCGCTGCGGGCCATGGCGTCGCGCTCGCTCGCGGAGAGATGCGTCGCGTGGATCAGGCACCAGCGGGAGTCGATATCGACATGGTCGAGCAGCAACTCGACCGGCCTGCGCCCGGTCAGGGCGACGCAGTCATCGACCTCGCGCATCTGCTCGGCGACGTGGATGTGCAGCGGGCAAGCCGGCCGGAGCGCCGCTAGCCAGGCGAGATCATCGGTCGCGACGGCGCGCAACGAATGCGGCGCGAGGCCGATCCTCGCATCGGGCAAGGACGCGATCGCCGCCTCGCTCGCCTCGACCAGCCTGGCGTAGCCGTCGCGATCATTGATGAAACGCCGCTGGCCGTGGACGGGCGCGGCCCCGCCGAAATTGCCGAAGCGATAGAGCACCGGCAGCAGCGTCAGCCCGAGCCCGGTCTCCTCCGCCGCCGCCGCGATGGCCTGCGCCATGGCGGCGAGGTCGGAATGGGGAAGGCCGGCAGGGTCGTGGTGGAGATAATGGAACTCGGCCAGCGCCGTGAAGCCGCCCTCGATCATCTCGACGAAGGCCTGCGCGGCAAGAGCCTGGACATCCTCGGGGCCCAGCCGGTCGAGGAAGCGATACATCACCTCGCGCCAGGTCCAGAAGGAATCGTCGCTGTCGCCGCGCCGTTCGGCAAGCCCGGCCATGCCGCGCTGGAAGGCGTGGCTGTGCAGGTTCGGCATGCCGGGCAGGGTCAGCCCCGCCAATCGCTCGACAGTCGTCGAGTGCGGCGCGCCGATCGCGACATCGGCGATGACGCCGTCGACGATGCTCAGCGTCACCGCCTCGGCGAAACCATCGGGCAGCAACGCCTGCTCGAGATGAATCATCAGGCTCGCGCCGCCGGCCATCCGAAGCCCCTTGTCATTTGCATATGCAATTGGCTAGCATAATGACGGTCTTCGAATTGTCGAGAGGGAAGCGGCGTGGCGGCGGATCGGGACGGGGATTTGGCCTGCGACAGGCTGTGGACAGGGGCGCGGCTTGCGACCATGGCCGCCGGCGCAGAAGCGTCCTATGGCGCGGTTGAGGATGGCGTCGTCGCCGCCCGCGACGGGCGCATCCTCTACGCAGGACCGCGCCGCGATGCGCCCGATTTCCGGCCGCGCGAGACCATCGCCTGCGGTGGGCGCTGGATCACGCCGGGCCTGATCGATTGCCACACCCATCTCGTCTATGGCGGCGACAGGGCGCATGAATTCGAGCTGCGCCTACAGGGCGCAAGCTATGAGGAGATCGCGCGCGCCGGGGGCGGCATCCTCTCGACCGTCACGGCCACGCGCGCCGCCAGCCCCGAGACGCTCTTCGCCAGCGCCGATCGCCGGCTCTCGGCGCTGCTGGCCGAAGGCGTCACCACCGTCGAGATCAAATCCGGCTATGGGCTGGCGCAGGATGCGGAGGTGAAGCAGTTGGAGGTGGCGCGCCGCCTCGGCCGGGAGCGGCCGGTGAGAGTGCGCACCACCTTCCTGGGCGCCCATGCGACGCCGCCGGAGTTCAAGGGCCGCTCGGGCGACTACATCGACGCGGTCGTCGGGCCGATGCTGGACGAGATCGCGCAGAAGGGGCTGGCGGACGCAGTCGACGTGTTCTGCGAGGGCATCGCTTTTTCGCTGACGGAGACCGCGCGGGTCTTCGAAGCCGCGAAGGCCAAGGGGCTGGCGGTGAAGATCCACGCCGAACAGCTGTCCAATCTCGGCGGCGCGAAGCTTGCCGCCGCGCATGGCGCGCTCTCGGCCGATCATCTCGAATATCTCGACGAGCCGGGCGTCGTCGCCATGGCCGCTGCCGGGACCGTCGCGGTCATCCTGCCGGGCGCCTTCTATTTCCTGCGCGAGACGCAGAAGCCGCCGATCGCGCTGCTGCGCCAGCATGGCGTGCCGATCGCGCTCGCGACCGACGCCAACCCCGGCTCCTCGCCGCTGACCTCGCCTTTGCTCGTCATGAACATGGCCTGCACGCTGTTTCGGCTGACGCCGGAGGAGGCGCTGGCGGGGCTGACGCGCCACGCAGCGCAGGCGCTGGGTCTTGCGGCCGAGGTCGGCACGCTGGAGGCCGGCAAGGCCTGCGACCTCGCGATCTGGGAGATCGAGCGCCCCGCCGAGCTCGCCTACCGCATCGGCTTCAACCCGCTTCACGCCCGCATCTGGAACGGCCAATGACCACGATCCCGCTTCATCCCGGCGCAGCCGCCCTGACCGACTGGCGCTCCGTCCTCGCTGGCGCTGCGGTGGCGCTGGATGGCGGCAGCGACGCCGCCATCCGCGCCGCGCAAGCCATCGTCGATGACATCGTGGCTGCGGGCACGGTGACCTATGGCGTCAACACCGGCTTCGGCAAGCTGGCGAGCGTGCGCATCGCCGATGCCGATCTCGCCACGTTGCAGCGCAACCTCATCCTGTCGCATGCCGTCGGCGCCGGCCCGGCCCTGCCCGACAGCGTGGTCAGGCTGATCCTCGCCATGAAGGCCGCGAGCCTGGCGCGGGGCGCTTCCGGCGTGCGGCCCATCGTGGTCCAGGCGTTGGTGGGCGCGCTCCTGGCCGATGCGCTGCCGGTTATCCCTGCCAAAGGCTCGGTCGGCGCCTCGGGCGATCTCGCGCCCCTCGCCCATATGACCGCCGCGCTGATGGGGGTCGGCGAGATCAGGCTGAAGGGCGAGCTCATGCCGGCAGGCGCAGCGCTTGCCGCCATCGGCCAGCCGCCGCTGGCGCTCGGCGCCAAGGAGGGGCTGGCGCTGATCAACGGCACGCAGGTTTCCACCGCCATCGCGCTTGCGGCGCTCAGCGACATCAGCCGCGTCTTCGATGCGGCGCTGGTTGCCGGAGCGCTGTCGGTCGATGCGCTGAAAGGATCGGATACGCCGTTCGATGCGCGCATCCAGGCCCTGCGCGGCCAGCCCGGCCAGATCCGGGTCGCGTCAATCCTGCGCGATCTGATCGCGGACAGCGCCATCCGCGACAGCCATCGCTTCGGCGACAGCAAGGTGCAGGATCCCTATTCGCTGCGCTGCCAGCCGCAGGTGATGGGGGCGGTGCGCGATATTCTCTCAAACGCCGCGCTGACGCTCGAGATCGAGGCGAACGCCGTCACTGACAACCCGCTGGTGCTGGGGCCGGGCGAGATCGTCTCGGGCGGGAATTTCCATGCCGAGCCGGTCGCCTTCGCCGCCGACATGCTGGCGATGGGTCTGTGCGAGATCGGCAATCTCTCGGAACGGCGCATGGCGCTGCTGGTCGATCCGGTGATGAGCGGGCTGCCGCCCTTCCTCGCCCGCGACGCCGGGCTCAACTCCGGCTTCATGATCGCCCAGGTGACCGCCGCGGCGCTGGCCTCGGAGAACAAGCAGAAGGCCTATCCGGCTTCGGTCGACACCATCCCCACCTCCGCCAATCAGGAGGATCATGTCTCGATGGCGACGCATGGCGCCTACCGCCTGCTCGACATGGCGCGCAACGCCGCCGGCATCGTCGCGGTCGAGCTGATGGCGGCGGCGGAAGCGATCGAGCATCACCGCCCGCTGACCACGAGCCCGCGTCTCGAGCCGGTGCTGAAACTGCTGCGCAGGCGGATCGCGCCGCTGACCGAGGACCGTTATCTCGCGCCCGACCTCGCCGCGGCGACCGAGCTGGTTCTGACCGGGGCTGTCGGCGTCGCGGCGGGGCTGGATGGGTTTGCGGAGTTCGGGGCGTGAGGCGTGGGCGCAGAGCGATCCGCATCAACCGGGCACGCGGTGGGAAGCCCTCTCCCATAGGGAGATGGACAGGGGTGAGGGGTCGGCCGTTTGGATCCGTGTCCGTGACCTCCCCGCAGCCGCCGTCAGGGATGTGTTTCGCTGGTCCGGGGGCCTACACCTCACCCCTGCCCCTCTCCTTACAGGAGAGGGGATTCCCGCGCCTCGATGGACAAGACGCAACGCTCGCAAAGAGAAGCTCATGACCTCCATCGTCACCGTCACCCGGGGCCCCTCCCCGCTGATCCTGTCGATGCCGCATCCTGGCACAGGCCTGCCGCCGCAGGTCGATGCCGCGTTGAACGAGCGCGGGCGGCTGGTCGAGGACACCGACTGGCACATGCGCGAGGTCTATGCTTTCGCGGAACGCTTCCAACCGACGATCGTCGAGGCGAAGCTGTCGCGCTATGTCATCGATCTCAACCGCGATCCGTCCGGCGTCTCGCTCTATCCGGGGCAGGCGACGACGGAGCTCGTGCCGAGGACGACCTTCGATGGCGCGCCGATCTGGTCCGATCCGCTGACCGCAGCGGAGATCGCGCGCCGGCGCGAGGCCTATTTCGAGCCCTATCACCGGGCGCTGGCCGATGAGATCGCGCGGGTCAAGGCGCTTCACGGCTACGCCGTGCTCTGGGACTGCCACTCGATCAAATCCGTCATCCCGCGCCTGTTCGAGGGGACGCTGCCGACGCTGAACCTCGGCACCAATTCCGGCGCGAGCTGTGCTGCGTCCGTAGGCTTGGCGGCCGAGCGGACGATGACGGCGAATGCCTTTTCCTGCATCGCCAATGGCCGGTTCAAAGGCGGCTGGATCACCCGCCATTACGGCCGGCCCGAGGCGCATGTGCATGCGATCCAGATGGAGATCGCGCTCAGCGCCTATCTCACCGAGGAGACGCCGCCCTGGCTCTTCGACGCGGCGAAAGCCGCGTCGCTGCAGGGCGCGCTGTCCAACATCGTCGCGGCCGCGCTCGACGCCGCCGCCCTTCACGAACGGAGCCGTCCATGACCCGCATCGACAACAGCCGCGTCATCCGCAGCCCGCGCGGCAGCCAACTCTCGGCCAAGAGCTGGCTGACGGAAGCGCCGCTGCGCATGCTGATGAACAATCTCGACCCCGACGTGGCCGAGAAACCGGGCGAGCTCGTGGTCTATGGCGGCATCGGCCGCGCCGCCCGGACCTGGGAGGATTTCGACCGGATCTGCGCTTCGCTGCGCTCGCTCGAGGCGGATGAGACGCTGCTGGTGCAATCGGGCAAGCCGGTCGGCATCTTCAAGACGCATCCGGACGCGCCGCGCGTGCTGATCGCCAATTCCAACCTGGTGCCGGCTTACGCGAATTGGGAGCATTTCCACGCGCTCGATAAACTGGGCCTGATGATGTACGGCCAGATGACGGCCGGATCCTGGATCTATATCGGCACCCAGGGCATCGTGCAGGGCACCTACGAGACCTTCGTCGAGGTGGGGCGGCAGCATTATGGCGGCTCGCTCAAGGGCAAATGGATCCTGACCGGCGGCTTGGGCGGCATGGGCGGCGCCCAGCCGCTGGCCGCGACCATGGCCGGGGCCTCGATGATCGCGGTCGAGTGCAAACCCTCTTCGATCGAGTTCCGCCTGCGCACGCGCTATCTCGACGAGAAGGCCGACAGCATCGACGAGGCGCTGGAGATCATCGAGGCGGCGCACGCCAAGGGCAAGGCGGTCTCGGTCGGCGTGCTCGGCAATGCCGCCGAAATCTTTCCCGACATGGTCCGCCGCGGCATTCGCCCCGACGTCGTCACCGACCAGACCTCGGCGCATGATCCGCTGAACGGCTATCTGCCCGCCGGCTGGACGCTGGAGGAATGGGAGGAGCGCCGGGAGCGCGATCCCGCCGGCACGGTCGAGGCCGCCAAGCGGTCCATGGCCGAGCATGTCCGCGCCATGCTGGAGTTCCAGCGCATGGGCGTGCCAACGCTGGATTACGGCAACAACATCCGCCAGATGGCCAAGGATATGGGCGTCACTAACGCCTTCGACTTCCCCGGCTTCGTGCCGGCTTATATCCGCCCGCTGTTCTGCCGCGG
>JBKBRD010000047.1:0-13920 GCA_046292405.1 Allobosea sp.
TTTCGGCCCTGTGCGGCTGGTTGGGCTTGCCGATCAGATGCACCTGCGCCGTGCCGAGGATCGCCCCGCCGGCGCGCGCCACGAGCAACAGCACGCGGCCGGCGGCGACCTCATCCGTCACGCCCCGCCAATAGGCCTGGTAATCGGCCTCGGTATTCCAGGCCATGAATCCGACCGAGGCGCCGGCCTCGACCGCGTCCTGCAGGATCGCGGTCAGCGCGCCGACCTCGTTTCGCGCGCCCTGCCCGTCCAGCACACCAATCTCGACAGCCATGGCAAGCCCCCTCACAACCCGTCCGAGACGATCAGCACCACGGCGTAGCGGACGGGCGTCGCGCCGGGGTTGTGGAAAGCGATCGGCTGGTCGAGCCGCATATGCAGGCAGTCGCCGGTCTCCAGCCTGTGGGTCGCGGCGCCGAGCGTGAGCTCCAGCACCCCGTCCAGCACCCAGACCTGCTGGTCGGTATGGCCGGGCGGTTGCGAGCGGTCGATGACGATGCGCGCGCCGGGCGGCACGCGCACATCGACGATGTTGATCTCCGAGCCCCTGCCGGGCGGCGAGACGGTGCGGCGGACATAGCCGCTCGCCGGATCGCGCCAGACCGGCTGGTCGGCGAGGCGCGCCACCGGGCCGCTGGCGCGCCTGTCGCTGAACAGCGAGGACAGGCTGATGCCGAGCCCGGTCGTCAGCTTCATCAGCAGCGTCGCCGTCGGGCTCGATTCGCCGCGTTCGATTCGGGAGACCATGGCGCGGCTGACGCCGGTGCGTTCCGCGAGATCGTCCAGCGTCCAGCCGCGCGCCAGCCGCGCCGCCTTCAGGCGCTGGCCGAGCCGCCGGTCGAGATCGTCGCTGTCGCCGCTTTCGCTCATCACACAAGAAAAATTCCAATATGATGGAAAGTCAAGCGGACTGCGTGCGCGGCGGCGTTTGCCACGAGCCGGACGCTTTGTCCCAGCCCGGCGCAAACGCTTGGCGCAACGGGCTTACGCTGCTATCTGCGCCAGATGAGCACCCAGAGCTTCGACAATATCCGCAACTTCTCGATCGTGGCCCATATCGACCACGGCAAGTCCACCCTCGCCGACCGTCTGATCCAGACGACGGGCACGGTGGCTGCGCGCGACATGAGCGAGCAGATCCTCGATACGATGGATATCGAGAAGGAACGCGGCATCACCATCAAGGCCCAGACGGTGCGGCTCGATTACCGCGCCCAGGATGGCAAGGATTACATCCTGAACCTGATGGACACGCCCGGCCATGTCGACTTCGCCTATGAGGTCTCGCGCTCGCTGGCGGCCTGCGAGGGCTCGCTGCTGGTGGTCGACGCTTCGCAGGGCGTCGAGGCGCAGACGCTCGCCAATGTCTACCAGGCGCTCGACGCCAACCACGAGATCGTCACCGTCCTCAACAAGATCGACCTGCCGGCCGCCGAGCCGGAGCGGATCAAGCAGCAGATCGAGGATGTGATCGGGCTCGACGCCTCCGAGGCCGTGCCGATCTCGGCCAAGACCGGGCTGAACATCGAAGGCGTGCTCGAAGCCATCGTCAAACGCCTGCCCGCGCCCAAGGGCGACAAGGAGGCGCCGCTGAAATGCCTGCTGGTCGACAGCTGGTATGACGCCTATCTCGGCGTCGTCGTGCTCGTGCGCGTCATCGACGGCGTGCTGAAGAAGGGCATGACCATCCGGATGATGCGCGCCAACGCCGCCTATGGCGTCGACCGCGTCGGCGTGTTCAAGCCCAAGATGCTGGAAGTGAAGGAATTGGGTCCCGGCGAGGTCGGCTTCTTCACCGCCTCGATCAAGGAGGTCGCCGACACCGCGGTGGGCGACACCATCACCGAGGATCGCCGGCCGACGCCGCAGCCGCTGCCGGGCTTCAAGCCGGTGCAGCCGGTGGTGTTCTGCGGCATCTTCCCGGTCGACGCCGCCGATTTCGAGGATCTGCGCAGCGCCATGTCGAAGCTGCGGCTCAACGACGCCAGCTTCTCCTATGAGATGGAGACCTCTGCCGCGCTCGGCTTCGGCTTCCGCTGCGGCTTTCTCGGGCTGCTGCATCTCGAGATCATTCAGGAGCGGCTGGAGCGCGAATTCAACCTCAACCTGATCTCGACCGCGCCTTCGGTGGTCTATCACCTCAAGCTGCGCGACGGCGCTACGCTGGAACTGCACAACCCGGCCGACATGCCCGACGTGATGAAGATCGAGACGATCGAGGAGCCCTGGATCCGGGCGACGATCTTCACGCCGGACGAATATCTCGGCTCGGTGCTGAAGCTGTGCCAGGACCGGCGCGGGCTGCAGATCGACCTGGGCTATGTCGGCGCGCGCGCCAAGGTGGTCTATGACCTGCCGCTGAACGAGGTCGTCTTCGACTTCTATGACAGGCTGAAGTCGATCTCGAAGGGCTACGCCTCCTTCGACTACGCCATCACCGATTATCGCGAGGGCGACCTCGTGCGCATGTCGATCCTGGTCAACGCCGAGCCGGTGGACGCATTGTCCATGCTGGTGCACCGCACCCGCGCCGATGCGCGCGGAAGGGCGATGTGCGAGAAGCTGAAGGAGTTGATCCCGCCGCACATGTTCCAGATCCCGGTGCAGGCGGCGATCGGCGGCAAAATCATCGCTCGCGAGACCATCCGCGCCCTGCGCAAGGACGTGACCGCCAAATGCTATGGCGGCGACGCCACCCGCAAGCGCAAGCTTCTGGAGAAGCAGAAGGAAGGCAAGAAGAAGATGCGGCAGTTCGGCAAGGTCGAAATCCCGCAGGAGGCCTTCATCGCAGCGCTGAAGATGGATAGCTGACCGACTGCCGCAGGGATGTCGGCATCTGACCCTGAGGCATGGATGCGTATGAGACCGCCAAGGCAATGATTGGCGCGTTCGACGTTACCTAATGTTAGCTCGGCTGGTCTATGTCCAAGGGATGCGCCCCTTGTTTCATCGCCCGGCATCGCTGCATCCCGCCATCCGCCACGAGCTCGTCGACCTGCTCTATTCGGCGTGGCCGCAGGTCGTGACGATCGTCGCGGCCGGAACGTTCGGCGCCCTGGCGCTGGCGCTGGCGCGGCTCGATTTTCACTATGCGCTGGCCGCCTGCCTGATCGGCGCCACAGGGGGTCTCAGGCTCTATTGTTTGATGCGCTATCCGCGTGGCGGCCGGCTGAGCCCGGCGGGCCTCGCTTATTGGGAGCGTCTCTACGCGCTCGGCGCCGTCCTGTTCTGCGCCGCTTTGGGCCTGCTGTCCTATCTCGCCCTGGCGCGCGGGGATCAGCCGGGCGCCTGGGTCGCCCTCGGCCTCAGCCTGGCCAACTGCATCGGCCTGATCTCGCGGGCTACCGTCCGTCCCTGGATCGTCGCTCTCGCGGCCGGGACGCTGTTGACGCCGACGATGATCGGCGGGCTGCTGCGGCCTGAACTGCCTTATCAGATCGGCGCCATCATGCTCGTGCTGTTCTGGCTCACCTTATGCGAGGCTTCGCGCCATCTCAGCGCCGACTTCATCAGGCGCATCGAATTGGAACGCGAACTGGCCCATCAGGCCAGCCATGATCCGTTGACCGGCCTGCCGAATCGGCTCGCCTTCATGACGCGCCTGAGCGCCGCCGCACAGACGCCCGACACCGCCTTCGCCGTGCTCGCCATCGATCTGGACAGCTTCAAACCGATCAACGACACGCTCGGCCACCATGTCGGGGACGAGGTGCTGAGACAGGTCGGCGACCGGCTGACCCGCTCGATCGGCGCGAGCGGCCTGGCCGCCCGCACCGGCGGCGATGAGTTCATGCTGCTCCTGATGTCGGACGGGCCGGCGATCGATGCGGCTGCCGCGGAGGCGCTGGCCGAACAGGCGATCATCCGCCTGAGCCTGCCCTTTGCCCTCGCGACGCCGGTCAGCATCGGCGCCAGCATCGGCATCGCCCATGGCCGCTCGCCCGTCTCGCGGGACGAGATCAGGCGGATGCTCGTGGCGGCCGACAAGGCGCTGTACGAGGCCAAGCGCGCCGGAGGCGGCGTCTGGCGCTGGGCCGGCAACGGGTGCAGCGCCAGGCAGGCCGCCTGAGCCTCAGTCCTGGACGTCGCGACCGGTCCGGCGCCCATGAACGCCGGGGCGCTCGGCGGGTCTCGCGGGGTCCCGGCCTGCCGACGAGCTGGACTCTTCAAAGGTTCCGGGCTCGGACGTTGCGGCCCGCTCCGGAATGACGGCGCGGTTCCCGCTCGTATTTAGCAAGGCCGCTAGCCTCCGGCGCACGGCGTCCTGGGACTGCGCCAGCTCACACTCCCAGATCGTATGGGTTTGCCAGTTCGCGGCTCGCAATGTCTCGGCGTTCGCCGCGTCTCGCAATTTCGTGCGGGCAATCTTCGCAGACCAGTAGTCGGCATTGTTTTTCGGCGCGCGGGCGCCACGCGCGCAATTATGGCCGTGCCAGAAGCAGCCATGGACGAAGATCGCGATACGTCTGCCCGGATAAGAAATGTCGGGGCGGCCGGGAATGTCGTTGCGGTGCAGCCGGTAGCCTGGCGCGATCGGTCGCAGAAGTTTGCGGACGAGCCGCTCCGGGGCGGTGTTTTGCGATTTCACCGCGCGCATGATCGCCGAACGGTCAGCTTTGGTCTTCGTCTCCATCAGCCTCAGTCTCGCCGGGACTCTTGGTTTCCACCGCCTGGTCACCGCCCAGCTCGCTATATTGCTTCAGAGCCAGGCTTTGCAGCCGCAAGGCCTGGGTGAGCAGCGTCCGCCGCAGGCCGATCTGCACTTTACGCTCCGAGATCGTCTGCGCGAGCCTGGCGATCGTCTGCGCGCGCCGGGCGATGCGCGTGTCGGGATGATCGCGAAACGCCTGAACCGCCTCTGAGACAATGCGGCCCCGGAACGACCACGGCAGCGCATCGAGTTCCACAGCCTGCGCCGGGTCCTTCTCGTTCAGGATCTTGTTGAAGGCGCTGTCCCTGATGCATCTTCGGAAAACGGTGAGCTCGAGCCGGTTAAGCAAGCGCTTCGCTTCCGCGTTGCCGGCTTTCTCCCGCTGCAGCTCGGGAAGCGGGTAGACTTCGATTTCGAAGACTTCGAACGGATCGAGCACCGACATCGCGACGGCGTCGGTGCGCTGGTTCGTCAGATGGCGGCCGATTCGGCTGCTGAGCCCTTCCAGGGTCTGCCCGACATAGATCGGCTCGCCATCATAATCGAAGAAGGCGTAGACACCCCATTTGAAGGCGCCGATCGTCCTCACCTCGGTTTCAAAAGGCGGCGGCGTTCTCAGGAAGGCTGCGAGCCCCTTGCGGAGTTCGGATGTCTCGAAGGGCGGCGAATGGGAATTCGCCCCGGCGCTTGGCGGCAGCGTCACTCCGCTGCGACCAGAACCGGCCGGGACGCGCCAACCAGCGGCGCCAGCAGATGTTCGCGCAGGAAGGCGACGACCGGCACGGCGACGCCGTCGCCCAACAGATGATAGGCTTCGTTGTAGCGGTCCGGCAGCGCGTAATCCTCGGGCATGCCCATCAGACGCGCGGCTTCCTTCACCGTCATCAGGCGCGATTTGACCCGTCCGTTTTCGACCATCACCACGATCTGGCGGCTGGAGCCGCCCTCGGGCGTCCGCAGACAGCCGGCGACGCCGTCGAAGCGGATTTCCGCACGCTGGATTTTCACGCCGTCCTCGACGCGCGTGCGCCGATAAACCGTCCCGAACAGGCGCTCGCGCCGCGCCACCGCCGCCTCGAGCTTGAGCCTGTTGACGGGGGACATCATGGCGACGAGCTTGTCGGTTTCCGCCTGCGTATGCCAGACGAGATCCGCACCATCATCCGCCAACTGGTCGAAGCGGGAATTTCGCCTCGGCGGCGGCGGCAAGCTCCACCAGCGCCAGGCCTCGCGCAGATCGGGGCGCAGCCCCGCCTGAGCCTGCCGCAGCGCCGAGGTCGCCCAGGCGGGCACGGGCTCGGGCTGGTGCAGCGACGGCGCGATCACGACATCCTTGCGCACTGCGACGATGAAGAGCCGCGGCCGCGACTGCGGCAGGAAATGCACGGCGTCGATCGTCATCGCCCCGAAGACGTAGCCGAGTTCGAACAGCGAGCGGCACAGCACGTCGAAGTCGCGGCCGCGGTTCGAGGTGATGGCCCCGACCACGTTTTCGACGACGAGGAGTTTTGGCGCCCGCCCCTCCCGCTTGAGGCCTCTGATCAGCAGGTCGAAGCCCCAGAACGCGCCCGAACGCGCGCCTTCGAGCCCCGCCCCGTTGCCGGCGAGCGAGAGATCCTGGCAGGGGAACGACGCCCAGGCGAGATCCGCCCGGCCGGGCAGATCCGATGGGTTCAACGCGTGGATGTCACGGCAGCAGAAGCCCTCAGCCCCCCAATGCCGGGCATAGCTCGCCGCCTTCTTCGGATCGATGTCGTTGGCGAACAGGCAACGCCAGCCCTGACCCAGCCCCGCGCGCGCCATGCCGCCGCCCGCGAAGAATTCGTAGAAGGTTGGCTGCATCGAAGCCTCGAACGATTCAGGAACGCGATGGTACGGCCCCGGATTCGCGCAGTCCAGCCGCAGCCGCCGCAAAGCCGTTGAGAACGCCCGCTACAGCGCCACGCCGAGCCCGCGCAGCCTGGCTCTCAGTTCGATCGGCTCGACGAAGTGGATGGTCTGCATCCCCACCTGCCCCGCCCCTTCGATGTTCTTGGCGCTGTCGTCGATGAAGACGCAGTCTTGCGCCTGCAGGCCGTAGCGGCTCAGCAGCGTCTCGAAGATCGCGGGATCGGGCTTGATCAGACCCTCATGGGCCGAAACCACCGCCCCGTCGAAACTGCCGAGAAAAGGGAAGCGGATCAGGCATTCCGCCCATTTCTCGCGGGAGAAATTGGTGATGGCGTAGACCTTGTCGCCGCGCGCCTTGAGCTCTGCCAGCACGGCGACGCTGTCCTCGATGACGCCCGGCACGGTTTCGTGCCAGCGCTCGTCATAGGCGCGGACCTCGCGCTCCCATTCCGGGTGATCCCTGACGAGGATGGCGACCGCCTCTTCCCAGGAGCGCCCACGATCCTGCTCGATGTTCCAGGCGGCGGTGCAGACATTCTGCATGAACCAATGGCGCTTCTCGTCGTCGGGGATCAGATCGCGATAGAGCAGGACGGGGTCCCAGCGGATCAGCACATTGCCGACATCGAAGACGACGGAGGGAGAAGAGGCGGCCATGGCGGGATCCGTTGGCAGGGTTGGGGTCGGGCAGGCAGCTCACGCCCTTGTGTGCGGAGCCGTGGGACAGAGGCAGGAGAGAGCGACTATCTAGAGGCGCAGGACAACCGGCAAGGCATGGCATGGCTGCGACGACGACGACCTCCTTCGCTCCCTGGCTCGATCGGCAGGGGCGGCTGTCGGGCTTGCGGGCCGCGACCTTCGCGCTGCTTCTCGTGCCGGCGCTGATCCTGGCCTACGAGGCCTGGACGGGGCAGCTCGGCTCAAAGCCCTGGACGCGCGCCGTGCACGACACCGGCACCTGGTCGCTGCGCATCCTGCTCGTCACCCTCGCGATCTCGCCGCTGCGGCGCATTCTCGACTGGGGCAAGCTGATCGGCGTCAGGCGCATGCTGGGGCTGGGCGCGATGAGTTACGCCCTGGCCCATCTCACGCTCTACTGCATCGACCTTGCTTTCGATTGGGGGCTGATCCTGTCCGAGATCGTCAAGCGCTTCTATCTGACCATCGGCATCGTCGCGGCGCTCGGGCTGGCGGCGCTGGGCGCGACCTCGACCGACGGGATGATCCGGCGCATGGGGGCGAAGAACTGGCAGCGCCTGCACAATCTCGTCTATGCGATCACCGGGCTCGGGCTGCTGCATTTTGCCCTGCAGTCGAAGATCGACGTCAGCCAGCCCGCTTTGCTCAACGGGCTGTTCGCGCTGCTGCTCTTGTATCGCTTGCTGAACCGGCTGGGCGCGCCGCTGAACGCCGGCGTCCTCGCGGCTGCGGCGCTGGCGGCGGGGCTCGCGACGGCGCTGGCGGAGACGGCGTGGTATGCGACGACCACCGGCGTCTCGGCCTGGATGGTGTTCCAGGCGAATTGGGACGTGCTGACCTATCAGGATCTGCAATTCCTGCGTCCCGGGCATTGGGTCGCGCTGGCCGGCCTGGCCGTGGCGCTGGCGCAGAAGCTGCGGGCGCCGGCGTTGAAGCAGCCGCGGCGGCGGCTTCGCGAACCTGTCCCCGTAAGCGCCGGCTCGTGAACCCCGGCATGGCGGCCATGCCGCCATTCCCGGCCAAAGCGGTTGGCAGAGCCGGCTCGAGGCTCTAACCCTGCACTCATGCCGGACGATCCGAACGCCCAGCCGACCGCCGATGTCGCCGCCGCCGATCTGGCCGCGCAGGGCGTCAGCACGGCTCATCAGGGCAATTCGACGCTGCAGCCGCTGCGCCATCCGATGTTCCGCAAGGTCTGGTTTGCCAGCCTGGCCTCGAATTTCGGCGGCATGATCCAGAATGTCGGCGCGTCCTGGATGATGATCTCGCTGGCGGCTTCCGCCGATGTGATCGCGCTGGTGCAGGCTTCGACCACGCTGCCGGTGATGCTGTTTGCGCTTGCAGCCGGCGCGATTTCCGACAATTACGACCGCCGCCGCATCATGCTGGCGGCGCAGGGCTTCATGTTCTGCGTCTCGCTCGGCCTCGCCGTCAGCGCCTGGTTCGGGTTGCTGACGCCCTGGCTGCTGCTCGGCTTCACCTTCCTGCTCGGTTGCGGCAATGCGCTGAACGGCCCGGCCTGGCAATCCTCGGTCGGCGATCTCGTGCCGCGGCCCGATCTGCCGGCGGCGATCACCCTCAACAGCGTCGGCTTCAACATCGCCCGCAGCGTCGGCCCGGCGCTGGGCGGGTTCATCGTCGCGGCGCTGGGCGCCGTGGCCGCCTTCATCATCAACGCCACCAGCTATGTCGCGCTGATCACGGTGCTGGCGCGCTGGCGGCCGCCGAAGGTGGAGCGGCCGCTGCCGCGCGAGACGCTTTGGCTCGCCATGGGCGCGGGGCTTCGCTATGTCGCGATGTCGCCGAACATCCGCAGCGTGCTGCTGCGCGGCTTCTTCTATGGGCTCGGCGGCATCGCGGTGCAGGCGCTGCTGCCGGTGATCGCGCGCGATCTGGTCAAGGGCGGCCCGCTCACCTTCGGTCTGCTGCTCGGCTCCTTCGGCTTCGGCGCGGTGGCCGGGGCCTTCTTCAGCGCCAGGCTGCGCCAGCAGCTGTCGACGGAGATGCTGACGCGGCTGTGCTTCTCGGCCTTCGCCATCGCCACGGCCATTGTCGCGCTGAGCACGCTGACGCCGCTGTCGATGCTCGGCCTGGTGATCGCGGGCGCGGCCTGGGTGCTGGCGCTCTCGACCTTCAACGCCACGGTGCAGTTCTCGGCGCCGCGCTGGGTCGTCGGCCGGGCGCTGGCGCTCTACCAGATGGCGACCTTCGGCGGCATGGCGCTGGGCGCCTGGTTCTGGGGCGAGATCGCGCATGGCTTCAGCACGGAACAGGCGTTGCATCTGGCCTCGCTGACGCTGCTGGTGGGCGGCGCGATCGGCCTGCGCCATCCGCTGCCGCCGCTGGAGGCGCTCAATCTCGATCCGCTGAGCCGTTGGCGCGCGCCGACAGTGGCTGTCGACATCGAGCCGCGCAGCGGCCCGGTGATCGTCACCATCGAATATGTCATCGCGCAGGAGGATATCGTCGCCTTCCTCGGGGCCATGGCCGAGCGCCGCCGCATCCGTCGCCGCGACGGGGCGCGGCATTGGGCGCTGCTGCGCGACCTGACCAATCCCGAACTCTGGATCGAGCGCTACGACAGCCCGACATGGGTGGAATATATCCGCCAGAACCAGCGGGTGACCCAGGCCGACGCCGAGATCGGCGAGCGCGTCAGGGCGCTGCATCGTGGCCCCGTCCCGCCCGTGGTCCACCGCATGATCGAGCGGCAGGTCGGCTCATTGCCGGCCGGCACGGCGCCGCAGCGGCCGGAGGCCGATGGCAGGGGCGCCTGAGCGCGCTGGGATCAGCCGACGATCCAGAGCCCGGCCAGGCCGACCATGCCAACGATGATCCGCCACCAGGCGAACAGCGCGAAACCGCGCTTCGAGACGTAGTCGAGGAACAGCCGCACCACGAGCAGCGCCGAACAAAAGGCGGCGATGAAGCCGGCGACGATGAGCATGGTGTCGTCGACCGTCAGCGTCTTGTAGTTCTTCAGCAGGTCGTAGGCGAAGGCCCCGGCCATGGTCGGCATCGCCAGGAAGAAGGAGAACTCCGCCGCCGCGCGCTTGCTGGCGCCCAGAAGCATCGCGCCGACGATGGTCGAGCCCGAGCGCGAGACGCCTGGGATCATCGCCAGGCATTGGACGATGCCGATCTTCAGATACATCGACAGCGGAAAATTCGTCGCATCCTCGTGCTTCACCTCGAGTTCGAGCTCGTCGACCACCATCAGCACCAGCCCGCCGGCGATCAGCGAGGTGCAGACCAGCACGGGGTTGAACAGCACGCTCTTGATGAAGCCATGGGCCAGCGCGCCGATCAGCGCCGCCGGCAGGAAGGCGATCAGCACGCCCAGCACGAAGCGGCGCGCCTGCGGATCGGTCCGCAGCCGCAGCGCGATGTCGAGCAGGCGGCGGAAATAGACCAGCATGATCGCCAGGATGGCGCCGAGCTGGACCAGCACCTCGAAGGATTTGCCGTTCGATTCGAAGCCGAGAAAATGCCCGAGCAGCAGCAGGTGGCCGGTGGAGGACACCGGCAGGAACTCCGTCAGCCCCTCGACGATGCCGAGAATGATCGCTTCGATCAGGTTTTCCATGGCGCGTCCTGTTGGGAGTCGGTGGCGCTGCGGCGGCCTTGCCTAAACCGCGGCCCTGTATCAGGCCAAGCCCTTTGCGAATTGGTTACCAGTTCGCAAAACTGATCGACGAAAACCGCCGCGTCCGGCCCGCCATCGGTCATCTCGGCTTGTGACAGTTTCGGGTGGCGCGTATAGCGGCCGCTCACGCGAATTCAGGGCGCGGCGTGGTCGCGCGGCCCTGCTTAAGCCGCACCCGACTGTTTCAAGAGTGCCATGGCGACGCTTCATCATTATCCCCTCTGCCCTCATTCCCGCTTCATCCGCCTCGTCCTCGGCGAGTTCGGCATGGAGACGGAGCTCGTCGAGGAACGCGTCTGGGAGCGGCGGCGCGAATTCCTCGAACTCAACACGGCCGGCACGACCCCGGTCCTGCTCGAGAGCAACGGGCTGGCTGTGCCCGGCGCCGGGCCGATCGCGGAATATCTCGACGAGACGCGCGGCCTCGCCTTGGCGGAACGGCGGCTGCTGCCGGAGGGACCGGGCGAGCGCGTCGAAGTGCGCCGGCTGCTCGACTGGTTCAACCTGAAGTTCGACGCCGAGATCACCAGCCCGCTGGTGCTCGAAAAGGTGATGAAGCGCTTCATGAACCGCGACGAAGGCGGCGGCCCGCCGGAGATGAGCGCGATCCGTGCGGCGCGCAGCAATGTGCGCTATCATCTGCGCTATATCGCCTGGCTGACGGCCAAGCGGAACTGGCTGGCCGGCCCTTCGCTGAGCTATGCCGACCTGGCCGCGGCGGCGCATCTCTCCTGCGTCGACTATCTCGGCGACGTGCCTTGGGAAGAGGATGAAGCGGCCCGCGCATGGTATGCGAGGATCAAATCCCGGCCGAGCTTCCGGCCGCTGCTGAGCGACCGGGTGCCGGGCATGGCGCCGAGCGCCCATTACGACAATCTGGATTTTTGAACGGTCCCGCCGCAATCCCCGCTTTGGCCGGCCTGCGCCTGAAGCAGGCGGTGGTCGAGCGGGCGCTGGCGGAAGGCTTCGCCGTCGCCCGCATCGCCCCTGCGCAAGCGCTTCCGCAGGCGCCGGCGCGGCTCGCCTCCTGGCTCGAAGCCGGCCACCATGGCGAGATGGGCTGGATGGAGGCGCGCCAGGACGAGCGGGCCGATCCACGCAGGCTGTGGAGCGAGGTTCGCTCGGTGGTGATGCTCGGCATGAGCTATGCGCCGCAGGAGGATCCGCTCGCCGTACTGGAACGGCGCGACCAGGCCGCGATCTCGCTTTACGCCCGCCGCCGCGACTATCACGACGTGATCAAGGGCAAGTTGAAGAGCGTCGCCGGGCTGCTGGCGGCGCGCGGCGGCGTCGATGTGAAAGTCTTCGTCGACACCGCGCCGGTGATGGAAAAGCCGCTGGCGCAGGCGGCCGGTCTCGGCTGGCAGGGCAAGCATACGGTGCTGGTCTCGCGCGAGCATGGCTCCTGGCTGTTTCTCGGCGCCATCTTCACCACCGCCGAGCTGCCGCCCGATGCGCCCGAGAGCGATCATTGCGGCAGCTGCCGGCGCTGTCTCGCCATCTGCCCGACCGACGCCTTCCCCGCGCCCTATCAGCTCGATGCGCGGCGCTGCATCGCCTATCTGACGATCGAGCATGCCGGCCATATCGACGCCAGCCTGCGGCCCGGCATCGGCAACCGCGTCTTCGGCTGCGACGACTGCCTGGCGGTCTGCCCCTGGAACAAGTTCGCCGCCGCGGCGCAGGAGACGCGGCTGGCGCTCAAGGACGAACTCGGCTCGCTGGAGCTGGCGGCGCTGGCGCGGCTCGACGACGCCGCGTTCCGCACGCTGTTTTCCGGGACTCCGGTGAAGCGCACGGGGCGCGACCGGGTGGTCCGCAATGTGCTGATCGCCATCGGCAATAGCGGCCGGCCCGAGCTTGCCGCCAGCGCCGAGGCGCTGCTGCATGACGCGTCGCCACTGGTGCGCGCCATGGCGGTCTGGGCGCTCGGCCGGCTGGCGCCGGAGCGGGCGCGCAGCCTGGCCCCGCGCGGGCTGAGCGAGGAGCCGGACACGCATGTCCGGGACGAGTGGATGAAGCTCGAGCCGGCAATGGACATAACCGCATGAAGATCGTGATCATCGGCCTCGGCTATTCAGCCGGCTTCTTCGCCCGCGCCGCCCAGATCGCGGGGCATAGCGTGCTCGGCACGGTCCGCAGCGCCGAGAAGGCGCGAAGGCTGACGCAGCAAGGCCTGCCGACGCTGGTGTTCGATGGGCTTGTGGTCTCGGATGCGCTCGACGCGGCGATCCGGGAGGCCGAGGCCGCGCTGGTCTCGACCCAGCCTTCCGGCGCCGTCGACCCCGCCCTCGCCTGCCTCGGCGCGGCGCTGGCGGCCGCGCCAATGCTGCGCTGGATCGGCTATCTCTCGACCATCGGCGTCTATGGCGACCATGGCGGCGCCTGGATCGACGAAAGCGCCGAATGCCATGGCAGCAGCGACCGCGCCAGCACGCGCCTGGCGATCGACGAAGCCTGGCTGGCCTTCGGCCGCGCGACCGGCAAGCCGGTGCATATCTTCCGCCTCTCGGGGATCTATGGTCCGGGCCGCAACGCCATCGTCAACCTGCGCGAGGGCACGGCAAGGCGGCTGATCAAACCCGGACAGGTCTTCAACCGGATCCATGCCGAGGACATCGCCGGGGTGCTGCTGGCCTCGCTGGAGCGGCCGCGCGCCGGCGCGATCTACAATGTCTCGGATGACGAGCCCGCCCCGCCGCAGGATGTGGTCAGCTTCGCGGCCGATCTGATCGGCGTGCCGCCGCCGCCGGAAATCCCCTATGATCCGACCCAGCTCTCGCCGATGGCGGCGAGTTTCTACAGCCAGAACAAGCGCGTCTCGAACGCGCTGGTGAAGCGCGAACTCGGCTATGTCTACCGCTACCCGACCTATCGCGAGGCGCTGACGGCGCTGGCGGCGGCGGGCGAATAGTCCGGGCAAGCTCAGCCACCAGCCCTCATCCTGAGGAGGCCCGCAGGGCCGTCTCGAAGGATGGTCGCCGAGGCTCCGGAACCGGCTGGAGCATCCTTCGAGACGCCGCTGCGCGGCTCC
>JBKBRD010000048.1:0-9608 GCA_046292405.1 Allobosea sp.
CGCGCCAGCAGCCGGCCTCGACCGCCTCCTGTGATGGCGAGGCGCTCGACGTCTGCGGCACGCTGCTCGACCGGCGCATGACCTTCGAGAGCTTCATCGTCGGCAAGTCCAACCAGCTGGCCTATGCCGCCGCCGAGCGGATCGCGGCGGCGCCCGCCGGCTCGACGCCCTATAATCCGCTCTACCTCCATGCCGGCGTCGGCCTCGGCAAGACGCATCTCCTGCAGGCGATCGCCCAGGAAGCGCGCCGCCAGGGCAAGCGCGTCGCCTATTTCACCGCCGATCGCTTCATGTACGGCTTCGTCGCCGCGCTGAAATCGCAGACCGCGCTCGCCTTCAAGGAGAAGCTGCGCGGCATAGACCTTCTGGTCGTCGACGACGTCCAGTTCATCCAGGGCAAGTCGATCCAGCAGGAGTTCGGCCACACGATCAACGCCCTGATCGACGCCGGCAAACAGATCGTCGTCGCCGGCGACCGCCAGGCCAATGACCTCGAGACGCTCGACGAGCGCATCCGCTCGCGGCTGGGCGGCGGGCTGGTGGTCGAGGTCGGCGATCTCGACGAGGGGCTGCGCGCGAAAATCCTGTCCTGCCGGCTGGCCACGCTGCAGGCGACCCATGCCAACTTCCATTTCAGCCCGGACGTGGTGGCCTATGTCTCGCGCGTCGTCGCCACCAATGGCCGCGATCTCGACGGCGCCGCCAACCGCCTGCTGGCTCATGCGACCCTGTCGGGCCAGCCGGTGACGCTGGAGACGGCCGAGGCCGCGATCCGCGATCTCGTCCGCACCCGCGAACCGCGCCGCGTCAAGATCGAGGACATCCAGAAGCTCGTCGCCACCCGCTACAATGTCAGCCGCGCCGATATTCTCTCCGAGCGCCGCACCGCAGCCGTGGTCAAGCCGCGCCAGATCGCGATGTATCTGTCGAAGGCGCTGACGCCGCGTTCCCTCCCCGAGATCGGCCGCCGCTTCGGCGGGCGCGATCACACGACGGTGCTCCACGCCGTCCGCAAGATCGAGAAGGCGATCACCGAGGATCGCTCGCTGCATGAGGAGGTCGATCTCCTGAAGCGCATGTTGCAGGAGTGAGCTTGCGCCGGGCTTTCTGCTGTTGAACGCGGCAGAAGCGCCCCTTGCGCCGCTGGCGCGCCTCCGGCAATGTCGCGGGCCATCCCGCTGCCCGCGCATCTCAGCCCCGGGCGCCAGCACGCCAGAAGACCAAGAGTCATGAAGGTTACCGTCGAACGCTCCACCCTGCTGAAATCGCTCGGTCACGTGCATCGCGTGGTCGAGCGTCGCAACACCATCCCGATCCTCTCCAATCTGTTGCTCAGCGCGGGCGAAGGCGGGCTCAGGCTCAAGGCGACCGATCTCGATATCGAGGTGGTCGAGACCATCGCGGCCGATGTCGCCGAGCCCGGCGCCACCACGGTTCCGGCCCATACGCTCTACGACATCGTGCGCAAGCTCGCGGACGGTGCGCAGGTCTCGCTGGAAACCACCGGCGAGACCGGGCTCGTGCTGCGCTCGGGCCGCTCGCGCTTTCAGTTGCAGACCCTGCCGGAAAGCGATTTTCCCGATATTACCGCCGGCGACATGGCGCACAGCTTCACGCTGCCCTCCGGCGAGCTGAAACGGCTGATCGACAAGACCCAGTTCGCCATCTCCACCGAGGAGACGCGTTATTATCTCAACGGCATCTATCTGCACGCCATCGAGGTCGATGGCCGCAGCCTGCTGCGCGCCGTCGCCACCGACGGACACCGGCTCGCCCGCGTCGACACGGCGGCGCCGGCTGGCGCGGTCGGCATGCCCGGCGTGATCGTGCCGCGCAAGGCCGTCGCCGAAATCCAGAAGCTGCTCGAGGATGGCGAGGCCCAAGTCACGCTGGAGCTCTCGGCCACCAAGATCCGCGTCGCCACCCAGGATGTGGTGCTGACGTCGAAGCTGATCGACGGCACCTTCCCCGACTACCAGCGCGTCATTCCCAGCGGCAACGACAAGCGCCTGATCGTCGACAAGGGCGACTTCGCCGCGTCCGTCGACCGCGTCTCGACGATTTCGTCCGAGCGCGGCCGCGCCGTGAAGCTGTCCATGGCCGATAGCCGCATGACCTTGTCGGTGACCAACCCCGATTCCGGCTCCGCCACCGAAGAGATTGAGGTCGAGTACGACGCGGCCCCGCTCGATATCGGCTTCAACGCCCGCTACCTGATGGACATTGCCGCCCAGCTCGATGGCAACACCGCCCTGCTGAAGCTGTCGGACCCCGGCTCGCCCACCGTGATCCAGGATCGCGAAGGCGCATCGGCGCTGTACGTGCTGATGCCGATGCGGGTCTGACCGCGCGCCCGTGACGGCCGTCGCACGCCTGATCCTTCAGGATTTCCGCTCCTACGAGGCCCTCGATCTCCAGGTCGAGGGCCAAATCATTGCGCTCGTCGGCGAGAACGGCGCCGGCAAGACCAATGTGCTAGAGGCGCTGTCGCTGTTCACGCCCGGCCGCGGCCTGCGCCGCGTCGACCTTGCGGACATGGCGCGCCAAGGCGGGAGCGGCGGGTTCGCCGCCTCGATCGCCCTGGCGGGAGACGGCGCTCGCCTCGGCATCGGACTGTCGGAAGCCGATGGCGAGGGCCGCCGCAGCCGCATCGCCCGCATCGACGGCGCGCCGGCCGGCTCGGCGCTCGCCTTCAGCGACTATCTGCGCATCGTCTGGCTGACCCCCGATTCGGACGGTCTGTTCCGCGCCTCGGCCGGCGAGCGGCGACGCTTCCTCGACCGGCTGGTGCTGGCGGTCGATCCCGCCCACGCCGCCCGCTCGAACGCGCTGGAACGGGCGCTGCGCTCGCGCAACCGCATCCTCGAGGAGACGCCCGGCCAGTCGCAATGGCTCGACGCCGTCGAGCGCGAGATCGCCGAATTGGGCGTCGCTGTGGCTGCGGCGCGGGCGGAAACGGTGGCGCGGCTCACGGCGATCATCGCCGAGACGCGCGACGACGCATCGCCCTTCCCCCAGGCGGAGCTTGCGCTGGCCGGCGACATCGACATGCTGGTGGCGCAGCTGCCGGCGCTCGACGCCGAGGAGGCCTATCGCAGCCGCCTGCGCCAGAACCGCCCGCGCGACAAGGCGGCCGGCCGCACCCTGGTCGGCCCGCAAGCCTCGGATTTGCTGGTGCGCCACGCCCAGAAGGATCTGCCCGCCGCGCTCGGCTCTACCGGCGAGCAGAAAGCGCTGCTGATCGGGCTCGTGCTCGCCCATGCCAGGCTGGTGGCGGCCATGAGCGGGCTTTCGCCGCTCGTGCTCCTCGACGAGATCGCGGCCCATCTCGATCCGCGCCGGCGCGCCGCCCTGTTCGACGATCTGCTGGCGCTGGGCTGCCAGATCTGGATGACGGGGGCGGACCCGGCCTTGTTTCGCGACCTTCCCGCTGGCGCGCAGTGCCTTTGCGTCACGCCCGGCCATGTCGGGAGCGAAGGTTGAGCTGAGGATATGGAATTGATGACGAAATAATAACCATTTGAATTCAGTTTGACGCAGATGGACCTCACGCGACATAAGTTCTCGGAACGCGAAAGCCAGATCGCCGCCCATTTGCGAGCGATCCTCGAGCCGCATTTCGAACTCGCGTTCCAACGACTCGATCAGCGCAGTTTCGGCGCCGAGATTTCGGACGAGGCGCGCCAGCTCCATCTCGACGAAGCCAGCAAGTACCGGCGGCTGTTCTCGCTGTCTTTCGACCAGGACTATGCCCAGGCCAAGCGCCGCATCGTCACCCATGCCAACCGGCGCGATATCCTGCTCGCCGACTACCCCCTGTTCTTCCTCGAGGATTTCTCGAACTTCCTGCCGATCGTGATGCGCCGCTGGAAGCGGCGCTGGGGTCCGGTGGAGGAGGCGATCCGGGTTTTCTGCCGGCTGATGCTGGTCGATGTCTCCCACTCGCTCAGCTGCTTCGACGAGGAGATCGAAACGGCGACGGCCGAGCGGCTGAACCAGCTCGAGCGCGCGTTCCGGAACGGCATCGCCGAGCGCATCTCGGCCATCGACGGCAGCATCGGCCAGATCGCGATTGTTTCGGGTGATCTGGCGGGCAAGGCCGGCGAGACGCTCGAGGCCGTCGCCGCCTCGCAAAGCCGGCCGGAACAGGTCTCCGCTGCGGTCGCGGACATCGTCGCCGCGACGCGCCGCTTCGGCAGCGCCTGTTCCGACATCATGCTGGAGACCGCGACGTCGAGCAGCGCCGCCGATCTCGCCAGCGCCGAATGCCGCGGGATTTCCGAAAGCGTCACCGCCCTGCAGCAGGCGAACCAGCGCATCGGCAGCGTCGTCGAGCTGATCCGCAGCCTGGCGGCGCAGACCAATCTGCTGGCGTTGAATGCGACGATCGAGGCGGCCCGCGCGGGGGAGGCCGGGCGCGGCTTTGCCGTCGTCGCCGCCGAGGTCAAATCGCTCGCGACCGCCACCAACAGCGCGACGGACACGATCCAGGCCGGAATCACGCAGGTGCTTAGTTCGGGCCGCGCCATCGAACAGGCGGTGGCGCAGCTGGCGCAGACCATGCAGGCCATGCAGGACAGCGCCCGCAGCGTCGCGGCCTCTGCCGCCGGCCAGGCCGACCGTATCCAGGACATCGCGACGCGGGCGGAGGCGTCATCGGTGGGCGTCGACGAGATCGCCCGCCATGCGGCTCTGGTCGAGGGGCTCGCGGCTGAGGCGGCGGGGCTGGCCTGCAACATGGATGGTCATGTCAGGGTGGCCTCGAGCCTCGCTCATCAGCTGGAGAACTCGATAGGCTGCTTCCTCGGCGACGTCGCCGCCGCCCGCGCCGGCCGCCACGGCGCGATCATCCGGGCCGAGACGGGCTGAGCGCCGGGCCGCTTCCGTCGCATCGACGTTATTGGCGTTGCGACAGAGCGCCTCCACGCGCGCAAGGCAAGCGGGCAAGGCCACAAAAGAAGAGGCGACGCAGACGCCCGCGAGGGGCTGGTCTTGGCGGCGCGCATGCGGCACACCCTCCCCATGCCGCAATCCCGCGAATCAGACGCCCGCGCGATCCTGAAATCCGTCTTCGGCTATGATGATTTCCGTCCCGGCCAATGGGAGGTGATCGCAGCCGCGCTGGAGGGGCGCGACGTCTTCGCGGTGATGCCGACCGGCTCGGGCAAGTCCATGTGCTACCAGCTGCCGGCGCTGGTCATGGGCGGGCTGACCCTGGTGGTGTCGCCGCTGATCGCGCTGATGCGCGACCAGGTCGGGCAGTTGACCCGCGCCGGCGTCGCCGCCGCCTCGCTGAACTCGATGAACAGCGAAAGCGAGGCGGCGCAGGCCTGGGACAAGCTCAATGCAGGCGAGTTGCGCCTGCTCTTCGTCTCGCCCGAGCGGCTGGCCGGCGAGGGGCTGGTCGCCAGGCTGCGCCGGCTCGGCGTCACCCGTCTCGCCATCGACGAGGCCCATTGCGTCTCGCAATGGGGCCATGATTTTCGCCCCGAATACCGGCTGCTGTCCAAGACCCGCGAGGCTTTGGGCAATGTCCCTGTGACGGCGCTGACCGCCACCGCCGACCGGCAGACGCGCGAGGACATCGCCCAGCAGCTGTTTCCGCGTCCGCCCCACCTCGTCGTTCATTCCTTCGACAGGCCCAATCTCAAGCTCGCCTTCGCGCCCAAGGACCAGCCGCGCCGGCAGATCGCCGATTTCCTCAAGGGCCATCGCGGCGGCAGCGGGATCGTCTACTGCTCCTCGCGCGGCCGCACCGAGCGACTGGCGGAGGGGCTGAGCGCCCAGGGCTATCGCGCGCTGCCCTATCATGCCGGACTCGACCAGACGCTGCGCAACCGCAACCAGGACATCTTCCTGCAGGAGGATGGCGTCGTCGTCTGCGCCACCATCGCTTTCGGGATGGGCATCAACAAGCCCGATGTCCGCTTCGTCGTCCATGCCGACATGCCCGGCTCGATCGAGGGATACTATCAGGAGATCGGTCGCGCCGGCCGCGACGGGCTGCCGGCCGACACGCTGACGCTCTACGGCGTCGACGACATGGCGCTGCGCCGCCGCCAGATCGACGAGAAGGCGATCGACGACGAACGTCGCCGCATCGAGCACCGGCGGCTGAACGCCATGATCGACCTGTGCGAGAACGCGCTGTGCCGACGCAGCGCGCTGCTGGCCTATTTCGGCGAGCAGACGCCCGCCTGCCGCGACAGCGCCGCCCCCTTCCGCTGCGATCTCTGCGCCGGCGAAGCGATTCTCACCGATGCGACGCTGGACGCGCGCAAGCTGCTTTCGGCGGTCGCCCGCTCCGGCCAGCGCTTCGGCGCCGCCCATCTCGCCGACATTCTCACCGGCACGATGAGCGAGACGATCAAACGCCAGAACCATGACGGGCTGAAGACCTTCGGCGTCGGCCAGGACAAGCCCAAAAGCGCCTGGACCGCGCTGACCCGCAAGCTCTTTGCCGCAGGCGCGCTGGCGGAGGCCAGCGTCGAGCATGGCGGCTTCTGCCTGACCGGAAAGGGCGAGGATATCTTGTTCGGGCGCGAGGCGATCGCGCTCAGGGCCGACCCGCATGCCGACCGCCGCAGCCGTCGCGCCGGGCGCGAGGCGGCCCGCGCCGACGGGCTGGACGAGGGCACGGCCGCGCTGTTCGAGCATCTGCGCCGTTTGCGCCTCGAGATCGCCCGCGAGGAAGGCGTCGCGGCCTATATCATCTTCACCGACCGCACGCTGATCGCCATGGCGCGCGAGCGGCCGCTGGGCCTGAGCGCCATGCGCGCCATCGAAGGCGTCGGCGAGCGCAAGCTCAGCCAATATGGCGAGGCCTTCATCGAGGCCATCGCCGGGTTCTCGGGGTGAAGCAACGGACGGGAAGCCTGCTTTCCGTCACGCCGGGATGCTCTCCGGATATGTAAGCGGATGATTGACATTTGTCGTCGATTAGCTTACTCACGATGGGGATGATCCGATCGTTCAAAAATAAGGCTCTGGCCGAGTTATGGGTCAAGGGGCAGAGCGCGCGGATCGATTTCAGGCTGCATGAGCGGATGAAGCGGCGTTTGGCGCGTCTCGATTCCATTCCGGTCGCGCAGGACATGAACCTCCCGGGCTTCGACTTTCACGCGCTCCGCGGGTTCCAGCCGACGCGATATACCGTCCACGTCAATGGGCCGTGGTGCATCACTTTCTCCTTCGAGAACGGCGACGCCCATCAGGTCGATCTGGAACAGTACCATTAGGGTGAAAGTCATGACTGACCATGTTTCTCCGCCGACGCCTTCCTGGTGCCCGACTCATCCCGGCGAGCTGCTTCGCGAGGATGTGTTGCCGGCCGTCGGGAAGTCCAAATCGGAAATTGCCCAGCTTCTCGGCATCTCGCGGCAGCATCTCCACGACATTCTCGCCTGTCGCAAGCCGGTGTCCCCCGCCACGGCTGTGCGCCTGGGCAAGATGTTCGGGGTCAGCGCCGAAAGCTGGTTGCAGATGCAGGTCAAGCATGACGCCTGGCACGCCGCGCGTGATGTCGATGTTTCACAGATTCCGACCCTGACTGCGGCCTGAGGCTGCCCCGGCTGATCCGCGCACGGACGCCCCCTCGCGCACACACGTGCGCACGCGTGAAAAAGCCGCAGAGAACCCCTATATTCGTGATACGAATCAAGACGATCGCGGGCGCCTGCACGCCCGCCGAAGGACTTCATCATGACGAATGCCGCCCGCGACCTTGAAGACGCCGCCTACGGCGCCGATTCCATCAAGGTTCTCAAAGGCCTGGACGCCGTCCGCACGCGGCCGGGCATGTATATCGGCGACACCGACGACGGCTCGGGTCTGCACCACATGGTCTATGAGGTGGTCGACAACGCCATCGACGAGGCGCTCGCCGGCCACGCGACCGAGGTCACGGTGACGCTGAATGCCGATGGATCGGTCACCGTGACCGACAATGGCCGCGGCATTCCCACCGATATCCACAGCGAGGAAGGCATCTCGGCGGCCGAGGTCATCATGACCCAGCTCCATGCCGGCGGAAAATTCGACCAGAACTCCTACAAGGTCTCGGGCGGCCTGCACGGCGTCGGCGTCTCCGTCGTCAACGCGCTCTCGGTCTCGCTCAAGCTGCGCGTCTGGCGCGGCGGCTCCGAGCATTTCATGGAGTTCCGCCATGGCGAGGCGTTGGCCCCGCTGGCGATCGTCGGCCCGGCGGGCAACCGGCGCGGCACGGAGGTGACCTTCACCCCGAGCCAGGAAACCTTCACGATGATCGAGTTCGACTACAAGACGCTCGAACATCGCCTGCGCGAACTCGCCTTCCTGAATTCCGGCGTGCACATCATCCTCACCGATGCCCGCCATGCCGAGATCGTCCGCGAGGACCTGATGTATGAGGGCGGCGTCGAAGCGTTCGTGCGCTATCTCGACCGCGCCAAGACCCCGATCATCTCGCGGCCGCTGATGCTGAGCAACGAGAAGGACGGCATCACCGTCGACGTCTCGCTGTGGTGGAACGACAGCTACCACGAGAACGTGCTCTGCTTCACCAACAACATCCCGCAGCGCGACGGCGGCACCCATCTCGCCGGCTTCCGCGCCGCGCTGACCCGGCAGATCACCGGTTATGCCGAAACCTCCGGCATCCTCAAGAAGGAGAAGGTTGCGCTCACCGGCGACGATTGCCGCGAGGGGCTGACCGCCATCGTCTCGGTCAAGGTGCCCGATCCGAAATTCTCCTCGCAGACCAAGGACAAGCTGGTCTCCTCCGAGGTGCGCCCCGTCGTCGAGAACGTCGTCAACCAGGCGCTGGCGACCTGGCTCGAGGAGCATCCGGCCGAGGCCAAGCAGATCGTCGGCAAGGTCGCCGAGGCCGCCGCCGCGCGCGAGGCCGCCCGCAAGGCGCGCGACCTGACCCGCCGCAAGGGCGCGCTCGACATCGCCTCGCTGCCGGGCAAGCTGGCCGATTGCCAGGAGCGCGACCCCGCCAAATCCGAACTCTTCATCGTCGAGGGCGACTCGGCCGGCGGCTCCGCCAAGCAGGGCCGCGCCCGGGAATACCAGGCGGTGCTGCCGCTGCGCGGCAAGATCCTCAACGTCGAGCGCGCGCGTTTCGACAAGATGCTCTCCTCCGAGCAGGTCGGCACCTTGATCACGGCGCTCGGCGCCGGCATCGGCCGCGAGGAGTTCAACATCGAGAAGTTGCGCTACCACAAGATCATCATCATGACCGACGCGGATGTCGACGGCTCCCATATCCGCACCCTGCTTTTGACCTTCTTCTACCGGCAGATGCCGGAGGTGATCGAGCGCGGCCATCTCTTCATCGCCCAGCCGCCGCTCTACAAGGCGGCGCGCGGCAAGTCGCAGACCTATCTCAAGGATGAGCGCGCGCTCGAGGATTACCTGGTCGAGACGGCGCTGGACGGCGCCGTGTTCCGCGACAGCGAGGGCAGCGAGCGCGCCGGCGCCGATCTGCGCGTGCTGATCGAGGAAGCCCGCGGCATTCGCCAGACGCTGTCGCAGCTCCACACCCGCTATGACCGCCGCGTCGTCGAGCAGATGGCGATCGCCGGCGCGCTGCATCCCTTCATCGAGGGCGGCGACGACAAGGCCAA
>JBKBRD010000048.1:9674-13919 GCA_046292405.1 Allobosea sp.
AGGGCGTTTCGCCGATGGCAGCTTCCTGTTCTCGCGCATGGTGCGCGGCGTGAAGCAGGTCGCGGCCATCGACGCCGGGCTGCTCGCCAGCGCCGAGGCGCGCAAGCTCGACGCCGCCGCCGCCTCGCTGCAGGAGGCTTACGCCAAGCCGGCCGTGCTGAGCCGCAAGGGCGACGACCACCCCGTCAACGGGCCGACCGATCTGTTCGACGCCGTCACCGCCATCGGCAAGAAGGGCGTGTCGCTGCAGCGCTACAAGGGGCTGGGCGAGATGAACCCCGACCAGCTCTGGGAAACCACGCTCGACCGCGACGCCCGCTCGCTGCTGCGCGTCCGCAACGACCAGAACGACGAGGCCGACGACCTCTTCGTCAAGCTGATGGGCGATGTGGTGGAGCCGCGCCGCGAATTCATCCAGACCAACGCGCTGAACGCCACCGTCGACACCTGAGGGTTCGCCGGCGGCTGGGCGGGCTTGGCGCTGGCTGCCGGCGTTTCCGACGCAAACGCGACGCTCTAGCCGAGGCCGCTATGGCGCTGCCTCGCTCTGCGCGAAGACCGACCAGCCCGTCGCCTCCGCCAGCCGTTCCAGCGCCAGCGTGCCCAGCTGCGAATTGCCATTGGCGTTGAGCCCTGGCGACCAGACGGCGATCGAGGCCTTGCCGGGCGCGATCGCCAATATCCCGCCGCCGACGCCCGATTTGCCGGGCAGCCCGACGCGGAAGGCGAAATCCCCCGACGCGTCGTAATGGCCGCAGGTCAACATCAGCGCATTGATGCGGCGCGCCCGCTGCGCCGAGACGACACGCGCGGCGTCCCGTCCCAACCTGCCGCCATGCATCAGGAAGCGCCCGGCCATGGCGAGCTGCCGGCAGCTCATCGCAATGGCGCATTGATGGAAATAGACGCCCAGCGTCAGCTCCGGCGCGTGGTGGATATTGCCGAAGGCCTTCATGTAGTTGGCCAGCGCAATGTTGCGGAACCCCGTCTCCTGTTCGGCCCGCGCCACCGTCTCGTCGATGGCGATGCTGTCGTCATCGGCGAGATGGCGTACGAAGCGCAGGAGCTCGCCGATCGCCAGCTTCGGCGCGTGGCCGGCCAGATTGATGTCGGCCACCACAAGCGCGCCGGCGTTGATGAAAGGGTTGCGCGGAATGCCCTGCTCGCGCTCGAGCTGGACGATCGAGTTGAAGGGCGTGCCGGAGGGTTCGCGGCCGACGCGCCGCCACAGCGTGTCGCCGACCTTGCCGAGCGCCTGGGTCAGCGCGAAGACTTTCGAGACGCTCTGGATGGAGAAGGGCGTCTGCGCGTCGCCGGCCTGATGGACCGTGCCGTCCGGCAACGCCACGCAGAGGCCGAACTGGTCGGGGTCGATCCGCGCCAGCGGCGGGATATAGGTCGCGACGGCGCCCCGATCGCGGCAGGCGGCCATTTCGGCCGCGATCTCGCGCACCAGCCGGGCCAGATCCGTCATCGGGCGCTTCCCGGCCTCGGGCGCTCAGCCCGCGCGCCGATAGACCCAGACGCGGGCCGGAGGGATGTTGCGCAGCACCCAGTCCGACACCTGCGATTTCAGACCCGCGCCCTTGCGCGGCACCGGCGAGATCACGGAATAGGTGAACTGGATGAAGGGGGCGCCCTCCACCGCGAGCGAAAAGGCGTCCTTCACCAGCGCGCTGCGCATGGCCGGCGGCCGGTTGAACAGCGGCAGGCTGGAGACGACCGCGCTGGCTTTCTCGGTCAGATGGCCGGCGAGCGTGGTCGACAGCGCATAGGCGTCGCCCTCGACGACGGTGGCGCGGGGGAAGCGCTCGCGCAGCAGCTTGCAGAATTCCGGGCTGTATTCGACCAGGATCAGCCTGGCCTCGTCGACGCCGCGCTCGATCAGCGCTTCCGTCACCGGCCCCGTTCCGGGTCCGATCTCGATCACCGGGCCGGGCACGTCCGGGTCGACATACGAGGCCATGCGCCGCGCCAGGAACGGGCTGGACGGCGTCACAGAACCCGTGCGCAGGGGATCGTCGATCCAGGATTTGATGAAGCGGGCCTCGTCGCCGAGCTTGGCGCGGGCCTCTCCGGCGGCCTTCGAGACGCGCGTCTTGAACTTGGTGGCCGTGCCGCGCACCTCGTCCTCGACCTTGTAGCGCGCGGCGCTGACCTTCAGCCGCGCCTCCGCGACGCTGTCGATGAAATCGGCCGCCGTGACCCGGACCTCGCCCTCGATCCGCGCAGCCATGCCGGAGCCGCCGAGAGGGGCAGGGCGCGAGCGACGGTGGGGAAGCGTTGTGGACATTGAGCCTCGGGTCTCGCCGCAACCGCAGCGCCATGACAGCGTGATGACGTTAACCGGCAGACATATGGGGTCAAGAGGCCGCGCAAGCCAGAGGCTTTGCGACCTCCCGGCCGAATCATCCCTGCACACCGAACTAAAGCAGCGGGCGCGGTTCCAGTTCCCTGTCGAAGAGCGAAGCCATCCGGGCCGTCAGGCGCGGGTTGAGCAGGGTCAGCCGCCCGCCCGACATGGCGAAGAGCCCGGCCCGGCGCAGCCGCGCCCAGGTCTTGCTGGTGTGCACCAGCGACAGGCCGAGCGCGTCCGCGAGCTGTTGCTGCGTCAGGGGAAACTGGAAACTGTGATCGTTGACCAGCCCGAGCGCGTCGGCGCGCCGGTAAAGCGAGATCAGCAGCGCGGCAATGCGCTCCGACGCGTTGCGCTGGCCGACCGAGGTCAGGTTCTCGTCGATCAGGCTCTCTTCGCGCGAGCCCAGCCAGGCGACCTCATAGGCCAGGCCCGGCATCTTGACGAAGAGATCCCAGATCCGCTTGCGCGGAAAGGTGCAGAGCTCGACATCGGTCAACGCTTCGATGCCATGCGCCGATGCGCTCAGCAGCGAGGCCTGCAGGCCGACGAGATCGCCCGGCAGGAGAAAATTCAGGATCTGGCGACGCCCGTCGGCCAGGGATTTGTAGCGGAAGGCCCAGCCCGAGAAGAGCGTGTAAAGCTCCGCATCCTCCTGGCCGGGGTGAATGATGTCGGAACCGGCCGGCAGATAGCGGTGGTCGAGCTTGATCGTCTGGATGAAGCGAACTTCCTCGTCGGCCTTGTCCTTGAAGGCGGGCTTCATCCGCAAGGGACAGGCGAGGCAGGGCACGACGGGGCGGCCGCGATTGTCCGGCTTCATCATTGTCTATGCGGTCTCCTGTCCTGAGGGCACCATTCGCGCAATCGAAGCTGCAATTCAACATCGACTCTGCAATTCGCCTGCCTGCAGGCTATGGTCGCCCGTTCTGACGCGCCCTGACGCAGCGGTGCCCGCCTCGCCATAGGGAACCGCCGGGCCCGCGACGCGTTGGTTCGTGCGTCCGAGCATTGCGGCGCATTCCAAACCGAGAAGCCCGCCCATGTCGTCGATACCTCCCGCCGCGAAACGCTCACGCATGGCTCGCTTCTTCCGGACCGCGCTCGGGTTCTGGCGTGGGCGCACGAAGCTGCGGGCCTGGACGCTGACCGGCGTCGTGCTGCTTTTCGCCGGCGCGCAGATCGCGACGGCGGTGGCCGTCAATGGCTGGAACCGGCTGTTCTTCGATGCGCTGGAGCGGCGCGACGTGCCGGCGGTGTGGTCCGTGGTCGGCTGGCTGCCCCTGCTGGTCGCCTGCTCGGCGCTGACCCTGTCGGCGCTTGTCGTCAGTCGCATGCTGCTGCAGTCGCGCTGGCGCGAATATCTGACCAACCGCCTCGCGGGCTGGTGGATCGCCGATCAGCGCTATTACCGCATGCAGTTCACCGCCACCGAGCAATCGGCGCCGGAATATCGCATCGCCGAGGATGTCCGGCTGTCGGTCGAGCCGCTGGTCGAGTTCGCCATCGGCCTGATCAGCGCGGCCGTGACGGCCGCGACCTTCGCCGCGATTCTCTGGCATGTCGCGGGTTCGGCCCGCTTCACCCTGGGCGGGACGGACATCGTCATCCCCAGCTACATGGCGATCGCGGCGATCGTCTATGCGATCGTCGCCTCGCTCGCCGCCTATTTCGCCGGCCGGCCGCTGGTTCGCCGGATTTCGGCCAAGAACGAGGCAGAGGCGCAGTTCCGCGCCGAGATGACGCGGCTGCGCGAAAACGCCGAGAGCATAGCGCTGATCCGCGGCGACGCCGATGAGCGCCATTCGATCCGGGAGAATTACGGCCGGGTGCTCGGCGCCTGGCTGCGCGTCATCCGCCAGCAGGGCGTCATCGCGCTGGTGCTCAAC
>JBKBRD010000049.1:0-13624 GCA_046292405.1 Allobosea sp.
GGCTCGACGCCGACGAAGATGGGAGTGGCGGCCCGATGACGATCCGCCCTCCCCGCAGCGCCGCTCTGCGGCCTCTGGCCTTAGCCGCACTGGCGCTCGCGCTGACCGCCTGCGACCGCGCCGACGAGCCCGCGGCAAGAGCCGGGCGGCCTGTCCAGGTCACCCAGGTCGAGGCCAGCAAGCTCGTCGCGGGCGTCGAGCTCAGCGGCGAAATCCAGGCTGAGAAAACGGTTTCCCTCGCTTTTCGCATCGGCGGAAGGATGTCCGAGCGCCCGGTGAATGTCGGGGATCGCGTCGCGGCCGGGCAGGTCATTGCGCGGCTCGACCCCACGATCGAAACCAACGCGGTCGCGGCGGCGCGCGCGGCGCTGGAAGCCGCGCGCGGCGAGGTCGTCACCGCCCGCAACACCTTCGAGCGGCAGGAACGGCTGATGAGCCAGGGTTTTACCACCCGTCCCCGCTTCGACCTGGCGCTGAAGGCGCAGGAGACCGCTCAGGCGGCGCTCGAGAATGCGGAAGCGCAGCTCGAACTGGCGCAGGACCGGCTCGGCTTCACCGAGTTGCGCGCCGATGTCGCCGGCGTGGTCACGTCGCGCAGCGCCGAGCCCGGCGAGGTCGTGCAACCGGGCCAGTCCATCGTCCAGATCGCCCGCGACGATGGCCGCGACGCCGTCTTCAACGTGCCGGCGCGCCTGCTCGAATCCAAGGGCGGCAATCCCAGCGTGCGCGTCGTCCTGGCCGACGCCAAGGGCGTCAGCGCCATGGGCCGCGTGCGCGAGATCGCGCCGCAGGCCGATCCGGTGACGCGGACCTTCCAGGTCAGGGTCGGGCTGCAGGATCCGCCGGCGGCGATGCAACTGGGCTCGACCGTGATCGGGTCGATCGAAACCAGCTCATCGGCGATCATGGCGATCCCGGCGACGGCGCTGACGCAATCGGGCACGGCGCCGGCCGTCTGGCTCGTCGATCCCAAAAGCTCCACGGTGAGCCTGCGCGTCATCGACATCCTGCGCTTCGACCCCGATCACGTCATCGTTTCGCAAGGGCTTGCGCCGGGCGACACCATCGTATCGGGCGGCGTGCAAGCGCTGCACCCGGGCCAGCGCGTGGCCCCGCTGCCGCCCGCGGCCGGGCGCAGCGCAGCCGCCCCGACCCCACGTTCGCCCAGCTGAGTTCACCCGCGCGCAGGCGCAACGCCGCGCGCCATTCAACCGAAGGACGACCGCCATGAGCGACCTGGTTTTCATCGCATTCCCGACCGAGCAGAAGGCCGAGGAGGTTCGCCAGAAGGTCCTCGCCATGCAGCGCGAATACCTGATCGAACTCGGCGACGCCGTCGTCGTGGTCAAGGATCAGTCCGGGGCGGTCAAGCTCAACCAGTTGATCAACCTGACTGCGGCGGGCGCGGCCTCCGGCGCGCTCTGGGGCACGCTGATCGGCTTCATCTTCCTCGCCCCCCTGGTCGGGACGGCGCTTGGGGCGGCGTCCGGCGCCTTCGGCGGCAAAATGACCGATGTCGGCATCAACGACCAATTCATGAAGGACGCCGCTGCAGCGCTGCAGCCCAACAGCGCTGGGCTCTTCCTGCTGATCCGCAAGATGACGACCGACAAGGTCCTGGCCGATCTGCGCGGCGCCGGCGGCGTGCTGATGAGCACCTCCTTCGACGAGACCCAGGAATCGGCGCTGCGCGAGGCGCTGGCGGCGGCGGCGCCGGCCGGGACGGCAACGCCAGCGACATGAACGGACAAGGCCCGGCCGGACCTGTCGCCGAGCGCAACCTATGGGCGTTCGCGACGGCCCGGCTCGACGATTTCCAGCCCTTGCTGCCGGCCGAGCAGGAGGTGGTCGCCCGCCTGCTCAGCGGCAATTACGATCGTCTCGGCGATGGCTCGCGGCCGGAGACGGCTGAGCCCAGCCGCGTCGTCCGCGCCGCCTTCCTGCGCTTCCTGATGCTCGGTGGGCAGGAGGGTTGCCGCCCGCACGAGAAGGGCGTGCGCATCACCGGCGCCTGGATCACCGGCGTGCTCGATCTCGAAGCCTGTCATGTCTTCCGCGATATCGGCCTGATCGACTGTCATTTCGAGCAGACGCCGATCCTGCGGGCCGCGATCATCAACCGGCTGTTCCTGGACGGCTCTTCGCTGCCCGGCCTCGAAGCCGAGCGTCTCGAAGCGCGCGGCGGCGTCTATCTGCGCGGCGCTCAGGTTCTGGGCGAGGTCAGCCTCTCGCAGTCGCGCCTTGGCGGCAATCTCGAATGCGACGGCGCCACGATCCGCGCGCCGCGGGGGCATGCGATCGACGCCCGCGCCATCGAGCTGCGCAACCTCCTGGTGCGCGGCGCCGTGCTGCAAGGCGGCCTGCATGCCGCCGGCGCCCGGATCGCGGCCGATCTCGATTGCGCGGGCACGACGATCGGCGAGGCGCCGCTTGTCGCGCTCGACGGCGCGGAGATTGAAGTCGGCGGCAGCGTCGTGCTGCGCCAACTCCGCCTCGACGGCGAAGCCAGGCTCGTCGGCTCGGCGATCGCCGGCGATCTCGATGTCAGCGGCGCCGCCATCCTGCATGACAAGGCCACCGCCCTCGACATCAGCCGGACGGTCATCAAGGGCGCCTTCTTCCTGCGTGGAGGCGCTGCGCTGACAGGGGCTCTCGCGATGACCGGCTCATCGATCGGGACCATCCATGACGAGGCTGCGAGTTGGCCGGCCCCCGGCGAGCTCTTGCTCAACCGCTGCCGCTATGGCGCCTTCATCGCAGCGCCGGTCGACGCCAAGAGCCGGCTCGACTGGCTGTCCCGGCAGGATCCGGCGCGCTGGGGCGAGGATTTCTGGCCGCAGCCCTATGAGCAGCTCGCCTCGGTCTTCCGCGAGATGGGCCATGGCGAGGATGCGCGCAGCGTCCTGATCGTCAAGGAGAGGCTGCAGCGGCGGGCGCGCCGCGCCCGGGCGCAGAACCCGCTCTGGCGGGCGATGCTGACTCTGGCGGACGGGTTCCTCGCCGCCACCCTCGTCTATGGCCGCCAGCCGCTGCTCGCCTTTCTCTGGCTCATCCTGTTCTGGCTGATCGGCGTCGGCATCTTCGGCCTGGCCGAGGGGCACGGCGCGTTCAAGCCCAACAGCGCCGTCGTGCTGCGCTCGGCCGAATGGACGCTGTGCGGCGCGGCGCGCACGCAGCAGCGCCTGCTCGGCGAGCCGCCTCGCCTTTCCGACGGGCGCGCCGCGCCGGGCCAGACCCAGCTCGCCTGCTATCGCCAACAGGGCGAGGCGTCGAGCTACCCGGCCTTCAACCCCTGGTTCTACTCGCTCGACACGCTGCTGCCGGTGCTCGACCTCGGCCAGAAGTCGTTCTGGCGGCCCGATCCCACCGGGCGCAGCGGCGTCGTGGCGATCAACTACTTCTATTTTCAGGCGATCATCGGCTGGGCGCTGAGCCTGCTGGCGGTCGCGGGGTTCTCCGGCCTGGTGAAATCGCCATGAGCCGGCGAGCCGAACCCGCGAAGGAACACGCACCGTGAGCAAGGCTCCTGGACGACGCAGCGCTCCCGAGGCGGGCGGCGCGCGAGCGCCTCTCGACATCGATCTGGCTTTGCAGGGCGGCGGCGCGCACGGCGCCTTCACCTGGGGCGTGCTCGACCGCATCCTCGAGGAGGAGTGGCTGACCATCAACGCGATCTCGGGCACCTCGGCCGGCGCGATGAACGCCTGCGTCCTGGCGTCCGGCTTTGCGACGGGGGGTCGCGCCGGCGCGCGCCAGGCGCTGGAGCGGTTCTGGCGGATGAACTCGGAAGCCGCGCGCTTCAGCCCGTTCCAGCGCAGCCCGCTCGACATCCTGCTGGGGCGCTGGACGCTCGACAATTCGCCGCTCTTCGTCGCCATGGACATGATGTCCCGCGTCGTCTCGCCCTACAGTCTCAATCCCGGCGGGGCCAACCCGCTCACCGATATTCTGGCCGAGGTGATCGACTTCGAGGCGCTGGCGGCGGGGCCGATCAAGCTCTTCGTCACCGCCACCAATGTCCGGACCGGGCGCGGCCGCGTCTTCCGCAATGCCGAGATCACGCCGCAGGTGCTTTTGGCCTCCGCCTGCCTGCCCACCCTGTTCCAGGCCATCGAGATCGACGGCGACGGCTATTGGGACGGCGGCTATTCGGGCAATCCGACGATGACGCCGCTGATCCGGGAAAGCGACGCGCTCGACACGATCCTGGTTCAGATCAACCCGGTCGAACGGCCGGGCACGCCGACAACCGCCCGCGACATCCTCAACCGTCTCAACGAGATCTCGTTCAACGGCGTCCTGCTCAAGGAGCTGCGGATGATGGCGATGCTGCGCCGCGGTTCCGACCCGACGGACCGCGAGGGCGCGCGCTGGGCCAATATGCGGCTGCATCGCATCGCCAGCGGCAAGATGGCGGAGCTCGGCTATTCCTCGAAGCTGAACGCGGAATGGGAATTCCTGACCATGCTCCGTGACGAAGGCCGGCTCTCGGCTGAGGCGTTCTACCGCCAGAACAGGGATGAGATCGGCAAACGGTCGACGCTCGACCTCGACGACATGATCGAGGGCGTCTGACATGAACTCCCCCTGCCCCCCAGCAAACATCCCCCGACGAGGCGCAGCATGACGACCGGCAACGTCCATCGCGGCGCGCTCGTGATCGTCGCGATTATTCTGGTGGTGGCCGCCCTCTCCGTCGCCAGCTCCGTCTTCGCCCCCGTGGCCTTCGCCCTGTTCATCATCGCGCTGGTCTGGCCGCTGCAGAAGCGGCTGCAGAGCGTCCTGCCGCGCCTGCTGGCGCTGGCGATCAGCATCCTCGTCATGGTGACGGCCTTCTTCGCTTTCGGCTCGCTGATCGTCTGGGCCTTCGGCCGGGTCGGGCGCTGGATCGTCAGCGACGCCGCCCGCTTCCAGCAGCTTTACGATCAGGCGACGCTCTGGCTCGAAGGCCACGGCATCGCCGTGACCGGACTTTGGGCCGAGAATTTCAATGTCGCCTGGATGCTGCGCACCGCCCAGACCGTCAGCGGCCGGCTCAACACGACGATGAGCTTCTGGCTCGTGGTGCTCGTCTACGTCATCCTCGGACTGCTGGAGGTCGATGATTTCGGGCGCAAACTCGCACGTATGCGCAACCGCGACGTCGGCGATCTGCTGCTGGGCGGCAGCGTAGGGACTGCCGCGAAACTGCATCGCTACATGATGGTGCGGACGGCGATGAGCGTCATCACCGGCGTGCTCGTCTGGGCCTTCGCCCGCATCGTCGGACTGCCGCTGGCCGAGGAATGGGGCTTCATCGCCTTCTCGCTGAACTACATCCCCTTCATCGGCCCGCTGATCGCCACGGTGTTCCCGACCCTGTTCGCGATGACGCAGTTCGGGTCCTGGCAGTCGGTGGTGGCGCTCTTCGCCTGCCTTAATCTGATCCAGTTCATCGTCGGCAGCTATGTCGAGCCCCGCGTCGCCGGCAACGCGCTGTCGATGTCGCCGACGCTGGTGCTGTTTTCCGTCTTCTTCTGGAGCTATCTCTGGGGGGTCTTCGGCGCCTTCATCGGCGTGCCCATCACCATCGCGCTTTTGACCTTCTGCGCCCAGCACCCGTCGAGCCAATGGGTGGCGGAGCTGTTCGGGTCGCCGACGCGCGACGCGACATAGCCCTGACCCAATCCTATGCGGCGGCGGGACCGCCGGGCGTGATCTCGATCCGCAGCGGCGCCAGCAGCGCGAGCGAACCATCGGCCGCGGCCGCCAGCTCATGGATGTAGAAGGCCGTATCCTCGCCATCCAGAGCCTCCATCACCGGCGACGGCGCCGAGACGATCCTGAGCGGGCCGCAGCGGCCGATCCAGTCGATATGGCGATGCCCGTGCATCGCGACGAGCCGGTGCGCATGCGGTTTGAGCAGGCGCACGAAGCGGCTGCCATTGATCAGCGCCGTGCCGATCCGCTCCGAAAACGCCTTGGCCTGGCGTGGATACTCGACCGGATGATGATGCAGCGCCACGATCCAGCGCGCCCGCGGATACTGCCGCAGCGCCGCCAGCATCGCCTGCATATCCTCCTTGGCCACCAGCCCCAGCGCATTGGTGAAGGAAAAATGCGTCTCGGCGTTAGAGTTGAACAGCAGGACGCCGAGCCCGTCCGGCTCCGCCGGCGGCAGCACCAGCGGGAAGACGGCTTCCCACAGGGCCGTCAGCCCGCGCGACAGGCGCAGGCTGCCGAGATCGGCAAAGGCCGCTATCGCGGCGCGATGCGGATCGAGGCGCTGCGACAGGCTCTCGCCGAGCCGGCCGCGATCCTTGTCGACGACATGGACGCGCTGGCCCTGCAAAGCCTCGGTGACCGAGAGCGTCCGCATCTGCCGCAGCCTCTTGCCGGGGCTGCTGGGCAGTTCGAGCCGGGCCGGGTTGGCGCGGTCGACGATGTTGACGTCATGGTTGCCCGGCAGGATGAGCGTGCGCTCCGAGAGTTCGGGATGCAGCGCCAGCGCGTCCAGGAACGCCGCCCATTCGGACGACCGGCCCGCATCCGTCATATCCCCCGTGATCAGCACGAGGTCGAGCGGGGTTTGCGCGTGGAGCGTCGCCAGTTGCGCGAGCACCAGGCGGAGACGCTCATTGCCGCGCGGACCCGCGCGCCCGCTCTCGATCCGGAAACCATAGGTCTCGCCCACGACATGGATGTCGGAGAGATGCGCCACGCGCCAGCTTCGCGCGCCCGGCTCCGCCGCCTCGAAAGCTGCGAGGTCGCGGGGCTGGTCCATCGTCGCATCGGCGATCCCCCAGGCGAGCGAGGCCAAAGCGAGATAGCTCGCCATGACCGAAACCGTGTTGGCCAAGGCGGGCGCGGCCAGGCGCAGCGGCGTCGCCAGATCGGCGACCTCGCCCGCCCAGCGCGTCGAAGGCCAGGCTGCCGCGGCGATGGCGCCCGCCACCGCGGCTGCGCCGAGCCCGGCGGCAAGGGCCGTGAAGGCGCGCAGCCTGGCCCGGCTTTCTTCGCTCGCCTGTCGCGGCAGGAAACGTTCGGCGAGATGACGCAGCCCCTCGCGGGCCAGCACGTAGCCGGGTTGGACCGCAAGCGAGTTGAGCGACCAGAAGCTGCGCTCCGCCGCTCTGAACAACGGCCTCAGCCCGAACCAGCCAATGGCTGCGACGACCGCAAGGAGCAAAGCGGGGCCGATCCCGGCCAGAGCCATCAGCCGCTCCGACACGCTGCCGAACCAGGCCGTCGCGACCAGCGGCGCCAGCCCGAGCAGGACACCCGGGACCAGCGCGAGGATCGTCCAGGCCAGGATCAATTTCGGAAGATTGATCTCGCCGAGGAGCGTCCCGGCGATCGCGATCAGCGAATGTTTCTTGGTGCTGCTTGCGTCATCTTCCGCATCGCCATCGCGCGGCTCGATCAGCATGGGCGGAACTGCGACGCGCGACAGGGGCGCCCGCGGCGCCAGGCGAGCCAGCCCCGGTCTCCCCCGGCGTTCAAACAAATCAGCGGCATGTCATGCAATCCCGGGCGGAGCGGCCTCCCGGAAAATGGGACGCCAGGCACAGAGGCGGGACGGTCGGCAGATGACCGTCGCGAAGGTGAATGCTAAATTTAAATTCCGAAATAATCAATATAAAAATCAATATAAATTGTCTTATTCTACTAAATGCAAGTATATAGAGCGTATAAACAGTGTTTATATTGCGACCAGTCGGTAGACGGCAATGTCCACGCGATCCGGGCGAGGGAGCGGATGGATCTGGGGGAAGCGGGCAAGCGAGCTGGACCTGCGCGCATGAGCGCGGCGGATGCGCCCGCGCCGCGCTCCGCTCCGGCGATGTTCGTCGTCAGGGGCATGGTCTTCTTCGGCCTGTGGCTCGCGCTGATCGGCACGGCGCCCAAGCACTGGCCGCTCGGCGTCCTGGCTGCAGCGGCGGCGAGTTGGTCGACGCTCATGCTCTGGCCCGGCCAGGGCCGGCTCTCGGCGCCGGGCCTGATCCGCTTCAGCCTGCGCTTCCTGCCCCAGGCCGTCGTGGCAGGGCTGGATGTCGCCAGCCGCGCCTTCGCGCCGAAGCTTTCGCTCAATCCCGGGCTGGTCTGCTACCCGACGGCGCTGCCACCCGGTTTCTCGCGGGGCGGGCTGTGCGCCGTGATGAGCCTGCAGCCGGGCAAGCTGCCGGTGAACAGCGCCGAAGCGACGACGCTGCTCGTCCACTGCCTGGATGTCGAAACGGCGGTGCTCGCCGAAATGGTCGCCGACGAAACCGCGTTCCTGCAGCTCTGGACCGGAGGGAAAGCCCGTGGCTGAAAGCCTTGTCGGCGTCGCGCTTTTCATCCTGCTTGCGACCGGCGGCGGCCTGATCGTCGTCTTGCGGTCGCGCATCGCGATCGAACGCATGATGGCGGCGCAGCTGCTCGGAACGGGAGGCGCTGCGGCGCTGCTGCTGCTGGGCGCCGCTTCCGGCGACCCCGCTCTGACCGACGTCGCGCTGCTGCTGGTCCTGCTCTCGGCGCTGCCCTGCGCGACATTCGCGCTGGGAGAGCGCGCACGCGCCGAAACCGGCGCCGGCGGCCCGGGCGAACGCTCGTGATCGCCGTGACGGACGCCGCGACCTTGTTCTTCGTCGTCGCTGGCGCGCTGCTGTTCCTCGCGGGTTCACTGGGACTTCTGCGTTTTCCCGACACGATCAGCCGGCTCCACGCCTTGAGCAAGGCCGATAATCTCGGCCTCGGCTTGATCGTCATGGGGCTGATCTTCCAGGCGCCAAGCGTTGCAGGCGGCGTCAAGCTCGTCTGCGTCTGGCTCTTGGCGCAGCTGTCGGCGGCAGCCGCGAGCCAGCTGATCGCCGGGATCGCCGCGCGTCAGGCCGCGGACCCATGACCCTTGTCTTTGACATCGCGCTGGTTGCCGGGCTGCTGGCGCTGGCGCTCCACATCGCAACCACCGCTGACGGCAAGGGGGCGATCATTGCCTTCATCGCCTTCGGGCTGCTGCTCGGCGTCGCCTGGACGAGGCTCGCTTCGGTGGATGTCGCCTTGACCGAAGCGGCGGTGGGCGGCGGCGTCACCGGCCTGCTGCTGCTGCGCGCCCAGGCGCAGACGGCGCATGCCGTCATCGTCGCTGCGAAGCCGGCGCGGTCGGTCTGGCTGATCTCGGCCTGCGCGGCGGTGACGCTCGCGCTCGTCTATGTCGTTCTGAGCTTTCCCCAGCCGGCGCCAAGCCTCGCGGCCGAGGCGGTCGCGGGGCTGGACGCGACCGGGCTCGGCAATCCCGTCACCGCGGTGCTTCTCGCCTATCGCGCGCTCGACACGCTGCTGGAGAAGATCGTTCTCGTGCTCGCCCTGGTCGGGGTCTGGTCGCTGGCCGCAGATCACGTCTGGGGCGGCTCGTCGCGCCTGCGACCGGAGACCGTGCCCGAGCCGCTCGTCTTTCTCGCCCGCACCCTGCCGCCATTCGGCGTGCTGATCGCCGTGTATCAGTTCTGGGTCGGAGCGGACGCGCCCGGCGGAACCTTCCAGGCCGGCACGATCCTCGCCGCCATGTGGCTGCTGATCATGTTGGCCGGCCTGAAGCCGCCGCCGGAAACGCGGCGTCGGGCGCTGCGCGTCCTGCTGGCGGCCGGCCCCGCCCTGTTCATCGCGGTCGGCTTCCTTGGCGTGGTGGCGGCCGATGGCTTCCTGTCCTACCCGCCGGCGCTGGCGAAACTGCTGATCGTCGTCATCGAAGCGGTTCTGACGCTGTCGATCGCCGGCATATTGGGCCTGCTCGTCGCCGGCGCGCCCGACACTGCGGCGACGCGATGAACGCGATCGCCCTCACCTCGGCGACGCTGTTTGGGCTCTGCGGCGCCGGGCTGGTCGGCATCGGCCTGTTCAGCATCGTCGGCCACGGCGACTTGCTGCGCAGGATCGTCGGGTTCAACCTTTTGGGGGCCGGCATCTTTCTGGTCTTCGGCGCTGTGGCGCGGCGTGGCGCGGCGGCAGGGCTCGGCGGCGATCCGGTTCCGCAGGCGATGGTGATCACCGGCATCGTCGTCGCCTTCGCGGCGACCGCGCTCGCCGTTGCATTGTTGCAGCGGCTGGCAGCGCTGACCGGCCGAGCCACGCTCGAGCCGGCGCCCGACCCGCCGCAGCGGGGCGCGCCATGACGGCGCTGGCGGGCGCAGCGCCAACCTACGTCGCGACGCCGGGCGGCCTGCTCCTGGTGCTAGCCATCCTCGTCCCGGCGCTCGGCCTGCTGGCGATGCTCGTCATCGGCCCGCGCCATGCCAGGGCCGTGGCGCTCACGACGATCGCGCTCGGCCTCGCCATCGCCCTCGCCTGCGCGCTCGTCCTGCTGCGCAGCGACGCGGCCCTGATCTATGTCGTCGGGAATTGGCAGCCCCCACTGGGACTTGCGCTGCGCGCCGACGGGCTGTCGGTGCTGATGCTGCTGGTGACCGCGATCGTCATAACCGCGACGGCGCTCTTCGCCCGCGACCTGTTCGCCCTTGCCGGCAATGCGGCCGAGAGCCGCGCCGCGACGAGCTTCTGGATGCTGCTGATGGGGCTCTGGAGCGGGCTGGCCCTCACCTTCGTCTCACAGGACCTGTTCAACCTCTATGTCGCGCTCGAACTGTTGACCTTCGCGGCCGTGCCCCTCGTCTGCCTCGACGGGCGCGGCGAAACGCTGGCGGCGGCCCTGCGCTACCTGATGTTCGCCCTGCTGGGTTCGATGCTTTATCTGCTGGGCGCGGGCCTGCTCTACGGCGCCTATGGCACGCTCGACATCAGGCTGATCGCGGGCGCGACGCATCACGGGCCGACGCTGGCTGTGGCGCTGGGTCTGATGATCCCGGGATTGCTGGCGAAGGCGGCGCTGTTCCCGCTGCATCTCTGGCTTCCGCCCGCCCATGCCGGCGCTCCGGCGGCGGCGAGCGCCATCCTTTCCGCCCTCGTCATCAAGGCCCCGATCCTCTTGATCCTGCGCCTCGTCATCGACATCGCGCCGCCCTCGGTCGCAGCCTCGGCGGGCTACGCGCTGGCCGTGCTCGGCGCCGCTTCGATCCTGTTCTGCAGCGTCATGGCGCTGCGCCAGGAGCGGCTGAAGCTGATGATCGCCTATTCGACCGTGGCGCAGATCGGTTACCTCTTCATCGTCTTCCCGCTGGCTGGGGTCGGGCAAAGCGGGACGCCCTGGAGCACGCTGGCCTGGACGGGCGGCGCGCTCCAGTTGGCCTCGCACGCCCTGGCCAAGGCCGCGATGTTCATGGCGGCCGGCATCGTCGCCGAGGCCATGGGCCATGATCGCATTCGCGATCTCGGCGGCTTCGGCCGCGCCTTGCCGTTGACCGCCGCGACCTTCGGCCTGGCCGGACTGTCGCTGATGGGAATCCCTCCCAGCGGCGGCTTCATCGCCAAATGCCTGCTGTTGACCGCAGCGGCGACGAGCGGCCAGTTCTGGCTGGCCGCGACGATCCTGGCGGGCGGCCTGCTGGCCGCCGGCTACGTCTTCCGAGTCGTCGACCGGGCTCTCGCGGCGCCAGCCCTGGACCAGGCTCCGGCCCGGCCGATTGCGCGGCGCCTCCAGCTCTGGCCGCTGCTGCTCGCCGTTCTGGCGCTAGCGCTCGGCTTCCTGCCGCTCGAACCCTCCCGCCTGCTGCAAATCGGGCGGCCCGACGCGCTGCTGGCCCTGCCATGAGTGCGGCCCTCATCCTCGCAGCCACGCTCCTGACGCCGCTCGGCATGGCCGCGCTCTGCGTTTTCAGCCGCTTCCGGGCGCTGGCGCCGCATCTTCTCGCGCTGGCGCCGGCGCCGGCGCTGGCGGCCGTCTGGCTCCTGCCGGCCGGGGCGACTGCGACATTCCCAGCCCCCTTCCGCATGACGCTGCTGCTCGACCAGCCGGGCGCGACGCTGCTGGGCGGGGCGGCGCTGCTGTAGAGCGCGGCGGGGGCCTACGCCTCCTCCTATCTCGGCGGCAAGCCCGGCGCCGGCGGCTTCGCCATCTGGTGGCTGCTGACGCTGGCTGGCAGTCTCGGCGTTCTCATCGTCGCCGACGTCGCAAGCTTCTATCTGCTGTTCACGCTGGTGAGCCTGGCCGCCTATGGGCTGGTCGCGCATGAGCAGACCGATGCCGCGCAGCGGGCCGGCCGCGTCTACATGGTGCTCGCCCTCCTCGGCGAGGCGGTGCTGCTGCTCGGGCTCGTCATGCTCGCGGCATCGAGCCCGCAGCCGAACCCGCTGATCCGCGACGCCGTCGCGCTGCTGCCGGGCTCGCCTTATCGCGATCCGGCTATCGCCCTGCTGATACTGGGCTTCGCCCTCAAGATGGGGTTGGTCCCGCTGCATGTCTGGCTGCCGCTGGCCCACCCCGCCGCGCCGATGCCGGCTTCCGCCGTTCTGAGCGGCGTGGTGGTCAAGGCCGGCGTGATCGGCATGATCAGGTTCATGCCGCTCGAAACCGGGCTGCCGGGCTGGGGCGTCGCCCTGGCCACAGTCGGCATTCTCACCGCCTATGCCGGGGCGGCGATCGGCGTCACGCAGCGTCGGCCCAAGACGATCCTGGCCTATTCGACCGTCAGCCAGATGGGGCTCGTCGCCGCCATTCTCGGCGCCGGGCTTGCCGCTGGCAACGCCGAGAGCGCAGGGCTCGCCGCCTATTACGGGCTGCATCACACGCTGGTCAAAGGCGCGCTGTTTCTCGGGGTCGGCGTCGCCTTCGCAAGCGGCGGCGCGTCCCGCTGGCCGGTCCTGCTGGTGCTGGCGCTGCTGGCGCTCAGCCTCGCCGGCCTGCCGTTGACCAGCGGCGCCCTGGCGAAACTCGCCGTCAAGCCGATGCTGGGCTATGGCGCGCTCAGCGTCGCGGTGACGCTCGCAGCCGTCGGCAGCACCATGCTCATGCTGCATTTCCTGGCGGTGATGGCGCGCGAGACAGCGGCGCGCCCCGCTTCGATCGCGCCGCGGGGAGAGCGCGTCGCGTGGCTCGTCGTCACGCTCTCTGCGCTGATCATGCCATGGTGGCTCTATGACAGCGTCGCAGACGCACAGGCCGCCGCCGCCTGGTCGGCCGGCGCGCTGTGGAAGCTGATCTGGCCGATGCTTCTGGGAGCCATCATCTTCATGGGCGCCCGCCTGTTCTCGTCCCTCGCCGGCGCCGTTCCGGAGGGCGACGTCCTGGTGCTGGCGGAACGGCAATCCGGCCGCCTGGCGCGACTGCACGCCGCAATCGCCCGGCTCGACGCCGGCCTGCGCCGCTGGCCCGTCGCCGGGCTGGCGCTGCTGACGCTGTCGGCGCTTCTGGGCGCAGGTTTCCTGCTGGCCGCCGCGCCGTGACGGCTGCGACGCTGGCGCTGGGTGGATGACGCCGTGACAGAGATCGAGAGCACCGCCCTCGTCGTCCTGGTCGCCGTGGCGCTGTTCGCATGGAACAGGCTGCCGGCGGTCGTCGTCGCCATCGGGGCGGCGCTGTCGCTCTGGGCGCTGGGCGTGGTCACCTTGCAGCAGGCGCTGGCCGGCTTCGGCGACCGCGCCGTCATCTTCGTGGCGAGCCTGTTCATCGTCAGCGCCGCGCTCGAGAAGACCGGCGTCACCGCCTGGGCCGGTCAGGTGCTGATCGCCCGGGCCGGCCAGAGCAAAAAACGGCTGCTCGTGATTATCATGG
>JBKBRD010000049.1:13634-13869 GCA_046292405.1 Allobosea sp.
GCGGGGCCGTCGCCGCGCTGATGCCGGTGGTGGTGCTGGCCGCGATCCGCCTGCGCCATTCCCCGACGCAGCTGCTGATGCCGCTCGCCTTCTCCGCCCATGCCGGCGCCAATATCCTGCTGACCGGAGCGCCGAAGAACATCCTGGTCTCCGAAGCGCTGGAGGATAAGGGCCTGCCCGGCTTCGGCTTCGCCGAGTTCGCCTTGGTCGGCGTCCCGCTTCTGGCCGGCACGAT
>JBKBRD010000050.1:0-13785 GCA_046292405.1 Allobosea sp.
CAGCACGGATTGGTTGGCGGTGACGATCATCTTGTCGTTGCGGAGATAGATCTCGGCCGTGCCCTCGAACACTTCGAGCACCTCCTCCACCGCATGAAGATGCATCGGCGCGCCCAGTCCGATCTCGCAGAACTGGTCGAAAATGCAGAGCTGACGCCCGCCGTTCAGAGCCGAAACCCGCATCTGCGTCATCACGCCATCGCGCCATTTGTCCAGCGTCTGCGTGTTGTGGTCCAAAATCGCCATGGTGCTCCCCTTCGACCAGCCGTTCCGGCTTTCGGGCCGGCGCGGAACGGGGGTAGCGCGGCGCGACCGCGCCTGCATTGATTCACCCCCGGTTCGACACTAGCACCCGCACGGGCCGGCGCCTCCCCGCGGTCCGCCGCGCCGATGCGCAGGAACCTCATGGCGCGGCGCCCCGAAAGACTGGTCGTTTCGAACATTCGCCCTAGCTCGCAGCCATGGCCGAGCCTCCCGCCCCCTTGCCGAAACCGCCCTCGCCTTACGTCGACGCCGTGCTGTTCGGCGCGGCGCTGCTGATCGTCGCGCTGACCGGGGTTTATCTGCTGGGCGATAGCTGAAGCCGTCAGCCGGTCAGCATCGCCCTGGCGGCCTGCCAGCTCGCCTCGTCGGGCGCACAGAGCAGCCCGGTCGCTGGATGGCCGGGGCGGTAATGCGTGGCGTCGAGCAGGCGCACATGCGCGCCGGCCTCCGCAAGCAGCAGCGAGCCGGGCGCGTGGTCCCATGGGTTGAGGCGGCCATAGAGCAGGACATGGCAGTTGCCGGCGGCGGCCTGGCGATATTCCTGCCCGCAGCAGCGCAGCGACGCGACATCGGCAAAGCGCGGGAAGCGGGCCGGCAGGGCGCTGCGCAAAGGCTCCGGGAAATACTGCCAGCTCACCATCGCGGTCATGTCGGCGGGCGCGACCGGCGGCGCGGCCCGCAGATCGCGCAGGCTGCCATCGGCCCGGGCGAGCCAGGCCCCCTCGCCGCGCAAGGCGAGCGCGCAATCCTCGACGACGGGATCATGGATCACTGCCGCCACAGTCTCGCCCTTGACGATCGCCGCGGCCATCACCGCGAATAGCGGCAGGTCGTTGGCGTAATTGAGCGTGCCGTCGATCGGGTCGATGACGAAGGCGAGCTCGGCCGCAGCCAGCCGGTCGAGCAGCCCGGGATCGGCCGTCGCCGCCTCCTCGCCCACCAGCAGCGCGCGCGGAAAGACCTTGGCCAGCGCCGCACAGATGAAGCGCTCGGCAGCCTCGTCGGCCTCGGTCACCAGATCCTGCGCCGACTTCTTCTGGCGGATGTCGCCGGCCGCCAGATTGCGGAAGCGCGGCATCACCTCGCGCCGGGCGGCCTCGATCAGGATCTCCGTCAACCGCTCATGGTCCTGGCGGGTGAACAGCATCAGCCGGTCTCGAATTCGACGAGGATCGGCTGGTGGTCGGAGGCGCGCGTCTCGATGTCGTAGACGATGCGGCGCGCCCGCGCGGCGAGATCGGGCGTCGCCAGCACATAGTCGAGGCAGCCTGGCGCGCCATAGGTCTGGTCGACGATGAAGGCCGAGGCTGGATGCAGGGCATCGCCCTGCAGCGCCGGCCAGAGATCGACCAGCGGCGGCGCGTCGCCGTCATGGGCCGCCATCAACCGAGCCAGAGACGGGTCATCGGGGCGCATGTTGAAGTCGCCGGTGAGGATGGCGCTGCTCGTCCCCGGCGTCATCGCATAGGTATGCGGGCCCGGCTGGCGCGGCGCGGCATGGCGGGCGCAGCCCATGCGATGCACCTCACGGATCGCCTCGACCTGGGCGGCGCGCAGCAGCGGCGAGGAATATTCCAGATGCGTCGTCATCAGCCTGACCGGGCCGAGCGGCGTCTGCGCCACCGCCTCGATCAGCACGCGCGGCATGTTGCGCGTCGGCGCCGCCTCCCAGGGCAGCATATGCCGCAGCGCCTGCGCGACGGGATAGCGCGTCAGCAGAAGGTTGCCGAAGCGCTTGCGCCCGCCCCTGCCATCATCGGTGTCGACGCCGATGCCCTCGATCGCGGCGAAGCCCGGCAACAGCGCGGCAAAAGTCGCGAACTGGTTCGAGGCGTCGTTGCCGTCGAGTTCGGGGAAGTTGTCAGCGACCTCCTGCAGGCAGAGCACGTCGAAATCCGCCATCGCCCTGGCATGGGCGACGATGCGCGCGGGATCGACACGATCGTCGGTCCCGCGCGCCCATTGGATGTTCCAGGTGATCAACCGCATCGTCACTTGATACCCGCCCGCATGAAGCTCTGCACGAATTGCCGCTGGAACAGTAGGAAGGCGACCAGTAGGGGCGCCGAGGTCATCAGCGTCGCCGCGCAGATCACCGCCCAGTCGATGCCCTGGTCGGTCGACGAAAAGATCTGCAGCCCGACGGTGAGCGGGCGCGATTCGACCGAATTGGTCACCAGCAGCGGCCAGAGAAAATTATTCCAGTGGAAGCTGACGGAAACCAGCCCGTAGGCGATGTAGGTCGGCCGCGCCAGCGGCACATAGACCTTCATCAGCACCTGCAGCGGGTTGGCGCCCTCGACGCGGGCGGCGTCGTCGAGTTCCTTGGGCACCGTCTTGAAAGTCTGGCGTAGCAGGAAGATGCCGAAGGCCGAGGCGATATAAGGCAGCGCGATCGCGGTGATCGTATCGACCAGGCCCAGCCGCGCCATGGTGCGGTAATTTTCGACGATCAGCGCGTCCGGCATGATCATCAGCTGCGCCAGGATCAGCGCGAAGGCGACGTCGCGGCCCCAGAAATCATGCCGCGCCAGCGCATAGGCGGCGAGCGTGCCAAGCACGAGCTGGAAGCACAGGATCATCGTGACCAGCACGAAGGTGTTGAGGAAATAGCGCGCGAAAGGCGCCGCCGCCCAGGCGCGCGTGAAATTGTCCAGCGTCAGCGGCGCGGTCAGCACGAAATTGGTGGTGTATTCGGACGGGTGGATCGCCGCCCACACCGCATAGGCCAGGGGCAGGATCCAGATCAGCGCCAGCAGGATCGCGCCGGTCGATTCCAGCGTCAGCGCCAGGCCCTTGGGGCCATAGGGATCGGCCCGCTCCGCCGGTCCCTGCGGTTGCGATGCGGCGCTCATCTGTAATGGATCCTGCGCTCGAGCCAGCCATATTGCGCGAAGGCGACGAGCGCCAGCAGCAGCAGCAGCACGCAGGTCAGCGTCGCCGCATAGGCCGTGTCCCAGAAGCTGAAGCCAACCTGGTAGATGTAGAACAGCAGCAGCGTCGTGGCGTTGTCGGGCCCGCCGCGCGTCATCACGAAGATATGGTCGACCATGCGGAAGGCGTTGATCACGGCGTTGATCAGCACGAACAGCGTCGTCGGCATCAGCAGCGGAAACTGCACCCGGCGGAAATAGGTCCAGCGCGAGGCGCCCTCGATCGCCGCCGCCTCGCCGAGGCTGGGCGGGATCGCCTGCAGCGCCGCGAGGTAGAAGATCATGAAGAACCCGGCTTCCTTCCAGATCGCGACGATGGTCACCGCGTAGAGCGCCGTGTCCTGCGAACCCAGCCAGTTGGTGTTGGTCCCGCCGAACCCGCGGATGATCTGCTCGAGCAGCCCGTATTGCGGGGTGAAGAAGAACAGCCAGATGTTGGCCACCGCGATCATCGGCAGGATCGTCGGGGTGAAGAACGACATCCGCACCCAGGTGCGCCCGGCGATCTTGTCGTTGACCCAGAGCGCCATCAGCATGGCGAGCGCGATCGAGGTCGGGATGGTGCCGAGCGCGAACCACAAATTGTTGCTCATCGCCTTCCAGAAGATCGGGTCCGCCAGCATCTGCTGGTAGTTCTCGGCCCCGACGAAGCGCGCGGGCCTGCGCCCGCGCGGTGTCGAGTAGAAGCTCTCGATCAGGCTCGCGACCGCGGGCCAATGGGTGAAGAGGGCGAGACAGGCCATGGCCGGCAGCAGCAGCAGCCAGCCATGGACGGTCGCGGTCGCGCGGCTGTTCATCGTTCAGCGATAGGGCTTCAGGATGCGCTCGGCCTCGGCCTGCGCATCCTCGAGCGCTTTCTGGGGCGTCTTCGTGCCGGTCAGCGCCGCTTGAAGCCCATCGTTCAAGGCCTTGGTGACACGCTGGTTTTCATGGGTCGAGAGTTCGGCCACCGCATGCGGAAGCTGGTCGCGCGCCACAAGCGCAGGCGGGAACTCCGCCGCATAGGCCTTCATCGCGGCCGTCTCATAGGCGGCCGGCGACACCGCGACATAGCCGGTGTCGATGCCCCATTGCGCGGCGCGCTCGGGCGTCGTGATCCAGCGGATGAACTTGAAAGCCGCTTCCTGCTGGGCCGGAGTCGCCTTCTTCGACAGGTAGAAATTGCCGCCGCCGGTCGGGCTGCCCAGGCGCTTGCCGCCGGGCAGCATGGCGACGCCGAAGGGGAATTTGGCGTTGCTGCGGACATTGGTCAGGTTGCCGGTCGTGGTCCACATCATCGCGACCTTCTTCTCGAAGAAGTCGCGCGGCGTGGTGCCCCATTCGACGATGCCGGGCGGGTGAACCTTGTGCTTCTGCGCCAGGTCGACCCAGTATTGCAGCGCCTCGACCACGGCGGGATTGGCGTAGTCGGTCTTGTCGCCCGCCGCATTGGCGAGAATCGCGCCGGCTTGCGTCGAGAGTCCCTGGAACAGCCAGTAGGGGAAGCCCGAGGACGGGATCTGGATGCCCCATTGCGTGACGTTGCCGGCGGCGTCTTTCTTGGTGAGTTTCCGGGCGAATTCGAGCTGCTCGGCCCAGCTTGTCGGCGGCTTCTCGGGATCGAGCCCGGCTTCCTTGAACAGCTCCTTGTTCCAGTAGAGCACCACCGTCGAGCGCTGGAACGGGATGCCCCAGGTCTTGCCGCCGGTCTGGCTGTTTTCCATGAAGGCCGGGAAGAAGCTGGCCAGCCACTTCTTGTCGTCTTCCGTCTTGATGAACGGGTCGAACGGGACGATGGCGTCCTCGTCGATCAGCGTGAACATGTCGGTCGAGAGCAGGACCGACGTCACCGGCGGCGTGCCGCTCTTATGCGCCGTCAGCGCCTTGACGATGGTTTCCTGATAGGTGCCGGCATAGATCGGCTTCAGTTTGATCGCCGGGTTGTCCTTCTCGAAACCGGCGGCGAAGCCATCGATCAGCTTGGTGATCGGTCCGCCCACAGCGACCGGATAGAAGAACGAGATCTCGGTCGCGGCTTGCGCGCTCGCCAGGCGCGGCATCGCCAGGGTTCCCGCCAGCGCCGCGGCGCCGCTCAACAATTCACGCCTGTCCATCGTCGTCTCCCTCTGATGCGGCGGATCTGGACGCCCGCCCTGTTGCTTGATGCGGTCAGTCCTGAATCAGCCTGCGCTCGGTCTGAAGGTCGAACCAATGCACAGCGCTTTGTGACAGGCCGATGTAGATGCGCTCGCCCGGCTTGGCGCTGACCTTGCCGGGGCGGCGGATGATGAAAATCTGCCCCTCGATCCGCGCCTCGACCAGCGTGTCGGCGCCGAGATACTCCACCGCCACGACATCGGCCGCGATGCCGCTGTCGCGCAGCTCCGTCATTTCCGGGCGGATGCCGACCGCCAGCCGCGCCGGGTCGTGGCCCGCGGGCGCGGTCAGCCCTGCGCCGGCGCCATGGGTCAGCACCGATTGCCAGGTGACGACATTCATCGGCGGCGTGCCGACGAAGCGGGCGACGAAGATGGTGGCGGGATTCTCGTAAAGTTCGTCGGGCGGACCGTCCTGCTCGATCCGGCCGGCGCGCATCAGCACCACCTGGTCGGCCATGGTCATGGCCTCGACCTGGTCATGGGTGACATAGACCATGGTGATGCCCAACCGCTTCTGCAGCTCGCGGATCTCGCGGCGCATCTCGACCCGCAGCTGCGCATCGAGGTTGGAGAGCGGCTCGTCCATCAGGCAGACAGGGGCCTCCGCCACGATGGCGCGCCCGAGCGCCACGCGCTGCTGCTGCCCGCCCGAGAGCTGCGACGGCTTGCGCTCGAGCAGCCCGGCCAAGCCGAGAATATCGGCGGCGCGCTTCAGCCTGGCGTCGCGCTCGGCCCGCCCGACATGGCGAACCTTGAGCCCGAACAGAATATTCTCCGCGACGGAGAGATGCGGAAACAGCGCGTAATTCTGGAACACCATCGAGATGCCGCGCTGCGATGGCGGCGCGCTCGTCACATCCCTGTCGCCGATGACGATCTCGCCGCCGCTGCTGTCCTCGAGCCCGGCGATCAGCCGCAGCGTCGTCGACTTTCCGCATCCCGAAGGGCCCAGCAAGGCCGCGAGATGGCCCTGCGCCACAGTGAAGCTGATCGAATCGACAGCGGGCGCCCCGCCCCAACTCTTGGACACACCCCGGAGTTCGACGGACACCATACGCGGACAGGCTCTTGCAGAAGGAAGCAGCGATGAAGCGATGGGCGCTTCAGGACGATCGGCACGCGAACATGGCCCAAAAAGCGAAAGCCGCACAAGGGGCCGCCCTGCGCCTATACAGGGCTATTGCGAATACGGCGCGAAGCCTCGCAGGCCAAGACGAGGGCTGGCAGGGCGGCTTTGCCTGGCGTCCAGCCTGCGCCCGCACGCAATCCGGCGCGCTTCGGGCGCGCTCCGCCAAGGGAACCTGCCCCGCCCCAGCGCATTATTCGACCAGTCGAAGACGCGGAGTCGAACGTCCATCGGGAGGTTCCATGCCGAATGCAAAGACGGGGCAAGCGGAGACCCTGACCGTCGCCCTGGCGAAACAGGATGAAGCGGGGCGCCACCGAGTCGAGCTGGATGTCAGCCCCGCCCATCTCAACAGCCGACTGAGGGCGATCGGCGAATGGCTGGTCGCATGGGAAATGCCGCATCAGGTGCGGATCGCCCGCGAGGATGACCGCGCGCGACTGCGCATCAGCTTCACCGATGCCGACCATGCCCATGCCTTCTTGATGACCTTCGGCAGCGACGGTTCTTCCAAACCGCGCCGAAAAAGCCGCGGGCGCACGCACTGACGCCAGCAGGATCAATCGGCGCATCCCGGCGTTGGTCTGTCAGCGGGGGCGACCGGGAAAGGACAAAGCCATGGATTCCGACCAGAAGTCCGGTTGGGCGATCATCACCACTTTCGACGGCTTGCCGCACCATGAGCGTCCGGCCCAGCGGGAGGCGACGTCATGAGCGCAGATGACCGCCTGACGGACACGCCGTCGCATTACGACACGCCGCGCCGGCCCGGCCAGCCCGGCGAGCAGGACCAGCGCAGGCCCGGTCCCGATCCGGCGTCGCCGCACCCAAGCGGCCCCAACCCGCCCTATGAGCCGGCCATTGCCGAGCCCGGCAGCGCCGCCGCGATCAAGCATGACGCCGCGGGCCAATATGCGCGCGGCACGGCCGACCCCAACAAGGGTGGGCTGCACAGCGCCAACCCAGTCGTCCTCTCCGGCGATGGCGATGCGACGCCAGGCAACGGCCACGGCCGCGACCGTGACGAGACCGGTCCCAAATCGGGCTGATCTCGCAAAAAGGGCCGGGCTCTCGCAGTGGAGAGCGCCGGCCGAGTGGCGGGGGGAATGCCTTTCCCCGCCTCCTGCCAACCATCGGAGCCGGCGAAAGTTCACGCCCGCGCGACGATTCCAACCGAGAGCGGCGGCCGGCCCGCGGAGGCTTCCGCGGGCAGGGTCACGGCGCAGCGCACCCCGGCGGCGTCATAGGCGATCACGGCCTCGCCCGTATCGGCCGCGAAAGCCGTCCTCAGCAGTTTCGACCCGAAGCCGGTACGCTCAGGCGGCTGAACCGGAGGGCCGTTCCGCTCCTGCCAGACGAGAGCGATCTGCGAACCCGCGACGCTCCAGGACAGCTCGACGCTGCCAGCGGGAACCGAAAGCGCCCCGTACTTCATCGCGTTCGTCGCCAACTCATGCGCCAGCAGCGCGAGCGACATGGCGGTGTCGGCGGAAAGACCCGCATGCGGTCCGCCCAACCTGAAGCGATCGAGCCCGAACGGCTTCAAGACATTCTCGAGCAATTGCCGCAGCTCGGTCGGCAGATTGGGGTTGCCGCTGACCACGTCCTGGGCGCGCGCGAGAGCGGCGATGCGCTCCGTGAACACCGCATCGAACTCCTCCAGGCTGCTCGCGCTCCGGCGAGTCTGGCGCGCCAGCGCCTGGACGATGGCCAGCGTATTGCCGACCCGATGCTTCATCTCGCTGGCGAGCACGCGGGACCGCTCCTCGGCCTCGATCACCGAGCGCAGCAGCACGCGCGCTATCAAAGCAATGCCGATCAACAGGCTGCCGAAGGCCAGGAAGGCGACAAGCGAAGCGAGCGCCGCCGCGTCCGGCGTCGACGCGCGCAGCGCCGGGAACCAGAAATAGCCAGCCGCTGCGCCGCACAGCAGAAGCGTCAGAAACCCCGCAAGCGCCCCGCCCAGAACGGCTGCGATCAGCACGGCCGGAAAGAAAGCGATGAAGGGCACGCCCGCCCCCAGCAGCGGGTCGAGCGCCAGCCGCAGCGCGACCGCGACGACAGTGATTCCGAGCGCCCAAAGCAGCGACGACGCCCAGGTGACCCGCTGCCTGGGCAGGCCCTTGGCGAGCACACCGAGCGTTTTCACTGCAAGCCGTTCAGGCACCTGTCATTCCCGCAATCGCGATCCAAGAGTCGAAGCCTTAGGCACGCCCGGAAAAGCTTGTCTCCGTCATAAAATGGTAGTTCCATTTGGAACTAGATCACAGCCGACGCTGCCCAGCCGGCCGCGCCGACCGGCCGCGTCGGCCTCAGCGCTTCCATTCCCCATGCAGCGCCAAGGTCGCAGTATAGATGATCCGGCCTTGCGCGTCGCGCACGGTCACCTCGACGCTGCTGTCGTCGCCGTTGGGCATTGTTTCGCGCAGCATGTCGGGCAGCGCATCCAGCGCCGCCGATCGCGCCGCGCCATCGTCAGGCAGGTCGAAGCCGTCAAACTCCGCGCCCTGCCCGTCCGCATCGATGGTCTGGATGAAATAGCGTGCCATGGGCCACCTTCTGAAGCTGCGATCGCCAGGTGGTCAAAGCGATCGTTCCGGCGCGAAATCCGACCAGGCGTCCGCCCGGTCCGGGAAGCCGCCAGGCGTGGCCTGGAAAGCGTCGGGCGCAATCCCGGCCTCCAGCTCCTCCCAAAGGATCGGCATGGACACCGGGGCGCCCTTGCGGGCGCGGGTGGAATAGGGGGCGATCGCGGTCGCGCCGCGCCCGTTGCGGAGATAGTCGACGAAAATCCGGCCCTTGCGCGCCGCCTTGGCGAGTTTGGCGGTGTAGAGCTTGGGCTCGGCCTGCTCCAACGCCTGGGCGAAATCCCGCGCGAAGCCTTTGACCCGTGCCCAGTCCGCCTTCGGCTTCAAGGGCAGCACGACGTGATAGCCCTTGCCGCCCGAGCTCTTCAGCCAGCTCTTCATCCCGAGTTCCGCCAGCCTTTCGCGGACTGTGAAAGCGCCCGCGCGCACGCGCTCGGCCGGGACGCCCGGATCGGGATCGAGATCGAAGATGATCTGGTCGGGCTGTTCGATGCTCTCCATGGAGGCCCCCCAGACATGGATCTCGACCGTGCCCATCTGCACCAGCGCCGCCAGCCCGTCGAAATCGCGGATGAACAGCAGCTCCTCGCCGTCGCTATCCTTCCGTCGCAGGATTGCCTCGTGCATGCCCGGCGATCCGTGCTTCTGGAAGAACACATGTTTGGTCACGCCATCGGGCGCGCGCAGCAGGCTGAGCGGTCGGTCGACCACGAAACGCTGCATCGCCGGCCAGACGGCGGCGTAGTAATCGAGCAGCCCCTGCTTCGTCAGGCCGACATCGGGCCAGAGCGGCTTGTCGGGATTGCTCAGTTCGAGGCTGGTCACGGCTCGCGCGACCGCTCGACGCGCGCTGTCAGCGCCGGACTTCGGACTGGCCGCAGTCTCGGCCTTGCCCTTCGATCCGGACTTCGGATTGGACTTGGCCTGGCGTTTCGATGCGGCCTTGCCTGCGCCGGGCGCATCGTCCTCAGCGGCAGGCTGCTCCGCGACGACCTCCCCGGCCGGCTTGTCGTCGCGCAGTGCGACGAAAGACGCGTGGCGCAAGGTTTTTGACGCGGTCCAGGCGCGGAACTCGATTTCCGCCACCAGCTCCGGACGAACCCAGACGACGCCGCGCTCGCGGGCGGCCCTGCCCTCGAACGGCGAATGCTCGCTGCGCAACGGGTCGAGCTTCGCTTGCAGCGCTTCGGCCCCGCGGCGCGTGAAGCCGGTGCCGACGCGGCCCGCAGGCTTCAACGCCCCATTCTCATAATACGCGGCCAGGATCGAGCCGAGCCCGCCGCCGGACGCTTGCGAAGGCACGTAGCCAGCAATGACGAACTCCTGGCGCTGCGTGCATTTCGACTTGATCCAGCTCTTGCCGCGCCCGCTGCGATAGGGCGCGTCGGCGCGCTTGGAGATGACTCCTTCCATCCCCATCCTGCAGGCATGTCGCAGCATAGATTGGCCCGGCTCGACGAAATGCTCGCTGTAGCGCACCGGACCCTCAGCCGGGGCGGACTGCAGCAAGGCCTCCAGCCGTTCCTTGCGGGCGAGCAGGGGTTCGTCGCGCAGATCCTCGCCATCGAGAAACAGCAGGTCGAAGGCGTAGAAGACGAGGTTGTCGGCCTTCTCATCCGCCAAGGCCTGCTGCAGCGCCGAAAACGACGAAATCCCGCCATCGCTGAGCGCAACGACTTCGCCATCGATCAAGGCGCTGTCGCAGGGCAGTTCGCGCAAGGCCCCGGCCAGCGGCGCGCCAAAGCGCGCCGTCCAGTCGAGCCCCGAGCGGGTTAACAGCGCCGCCTTGCCGTCCGCGATCCGCGCCTGCAGCCGGTATCCGTCGAACTTGACTTCGTGCAGCCATTCCGACCCAGCGGGCGGGTGCTCCTGCAGCGTCGCGAGGCAGGGCTCGACGAAGGCGGGAATCGCCTTGGCGGAGGAGGCCTTGCGTTGGGCTGTCCGCGATCCGTGCACGGCTCTGGCTTTGGCTTTGGCTGCGGCCGGCTTCTCCGAAGACGCAGCCTTGCCCGCCGCCACCTCCGCAATGCTGCGCCCCGTCTTCACCGAATTGGGCTGCGCCTCCAGGATGTCCTCATCCTGCCGGGCGGCCTCGTCATCGACCTTGATCAGCAGCCAGTTGTCACGGCTCTCGCCCTTGCGCGGCTTGAGGCGCACCAGATGCCAGCGCCCTGCCAGCTTGTGTCCCGTCAGGGTGAAGGCGAGGTGGCCCTTGGCCATGCCGCGAGCGGGGTCGCCCTCGGGCTCCCAGCGCCCTTCATCCCACACCAGCACGGCTCCGGCGCCGTACTCGCCTTCCGGAATCGTGCCCTCGAACCCGCCATAATCTAGCGGATGATCCTCGACATGCACGGCCAGCCTTTTCTCGTCGGGGTCGAGGCTGGGGCCGCGCGTCACCGCCCAGGACCACAGCACCCCCTCATGCTCGAGGCGGAGGTCGTAATGCAGACGCCGCGCGGCATGCTTGTGGACGACGAAGACGCCACCGGTCCCGCCCGCGCCCGCCGGAGCGGCGTCGCCCTTCGGCTCGGCGGTGCGACTGAAATCCCGCTTGGCGCGATAGAGGTCGAGATCGGGCATCGTCGTCTCCTCGCCAGCTCGCAGACAGGGTCTCCGAACGCCGGGTTACGCAGCTTTGCGACGCGACACGCCTGCCAGGTCAGAACGCCGATCCGATGCACGCATTGTCGCGGCCAGGCGTTCGGCATGGTCGAGATCGGCGCGCGTCAGCACCGGCACGGGATCGGATAGGATGGCGAGCATCGCCTCGCGGTCGACGCCGCCCGATTCGATCATCAGGCGCAAGGCTTCGCGGGTCTCGCGTTCGGCCCGCAACTGCGCGGCCAGCGCCGAGATCAACCGGTCTTTCGGGGTTTGTCGCATCGGAAGCTCCTCCACCTCGCATCAGCAACCGAAAAGCGCCCGCTCTGTTCCCGCAGCCGCGACAAGGCCCGATCACGCAAAGTTGACCATTGCCTCAGAAGGAACTGTTGAACGGGCGGCGGCCCGGCCTAGGTTCCGCACAGGCTCGTAGCAGCCGAGGGAGAACAACAATGACATTATACGAACCGTCGCGCCGCACCCTGATCGCCGGAGCCGGTGCTCTCGCCGTCGCAGCCACGCTCGATCTGCCCGCCGGCACAAGCCCGGCCTTTGCTCAAGGAGCCCCCGTGAACCAGGCCCCCGGTTTTTACCGCTACAAGGTCGGTGACATCACCGTCACCGCCATCAATGACGGCTTTGCCCGGCGCCCGCTCGAAGGCTTTGTCCGCAACGCCGAACTCGGCGATGTGAAGAAGGCGATGGAGCAGGCCTTCCTGCCGCAGGACGCGCTGCCGATCTCCTTCACCACGCTGGTCATCCAGAATGGCGGCAAGACCACGCTGATCGACACCGGCAACGGCGATTCCGGCGCGCCCACCTCCGGCCGCTGGATGGCGAATTTCAAGGCCGCCGGCTTCGACCCCAAGGATGTCTCGACCATCGTGTTCAGCCATTTCCACGGCGACCACATCAACGGCTTCCGCCTGAAGGACGGCTCGGCCGTCTTCGCCAATGCCGAGGTCATGGTCCCGGCGGCGGAATGGGCGTTCTGGATGGACGACGCCAAGATGAATGCGGCGCCCGAGGCCATGAAGGGCGCTTTCGGCGGCGTGCGTCGCGTCTTCGGTCCTGTCGCCAAGGATGTGAAGCAGTTCGAGGCCGGCAAGGAAGTCGTCCCCGGCATCACGGCGGTCGCCGCGCCGGGGCACACCCCCGGCCACACCGTGTTCGCGGTGACGTCTGGTTCCGGCAAGCTGATGGTAATGTCCGACACCACCAACCACCCTGCCCTGTTCGTGCGCAATCCCGACTGGTCGGCCGTGTTCGACATGGACGGCCCGCAGGCTGTCGCCACCCGTCGCAAGCTGCTGGACATGGTCACCGCCGACAAGATGCAGGTTGCGTTCTATCACGCGCCCTTCCCGGCGACCGGCTACATCGCCAAGGCCGGCAACGGCTTCGAGATGGTGCCGGTGCAGTGGACGCCTGCCGTCTGAACGGCAACGTCCGACCTTTGATGCAAGGCCGGGGGCGACCCCGGCCTTTCTTCATGGCGGCGTCGGTCTCGCCGCTCGCACGCAAGCCGTGCTAAGCAAGGCCAGGCTCGATAGCGGGCTCCCAGGATCGATGATGACCGCCCGCTTCAAAGCCATATCCTTCGTCTCGAGCGGAACGCCGGAAGCCGATGCGGCGCTGGCCAAGCTGGTCGAGCGCTATCGCAACGCCGACCCGGCCGAGGCCGACGTCGTCGTCGCGCTCGGCGGCGACGGGCTGATGCTGCAGACGCTCCACCGCTTCATGGGGACGGGCAAGCCGATCTACGGCATGAACCGTGGCTCCGTCGGTTTTCTGATGAACGAATTCCGCGAGCGCGGGCTGAGCAAGCGGCTCGAAGCCGCCGAGCGCAGCGTGGTGCATCCGCTGTCGATGCGGGCGGTCGACAGGACCGGCAGCGAAGTGCACGCCATGGCGATCAACGAGGTCTCGTTGTTGCGGCGTTCCTATCAGGCGGCCAAGCTGCGCATCTCGGTCGATGGCCAGGTCCGCCTGTCGGAATTGGTGGCCGATGGCGTGCTGCTGGCGACGCCTGCCGGCTCGACCGCCTACAACCTCTCCGCCAACGGGCCGATCCTGCCGCTGGACGCGCCCTTGCTGGCGCTGACGCCGATCTCCGCATTCCGGCCGCGCCGCTG
>JBKBRD010000051.1:0-13278 GCA_046292405.1 Allobosea sp.
GTTGGGTTCTCCCGCCGGTTCCATGCCCGGCTGAGCGCGGGCGCTTAGTCGGACAATGAGGATATGATGATCGCTCGATCGAGATTCACGCAAGGGCGGGCCTTCCGCGTCGGGACCATGGGCCTGTGCGCCATGCTCGTGGCGGGGTCCGCCTGGTCCCAGCCCGCGCAGCAGGTTCCGCAGACGCGCGAGCAGATCTCGCTGTCATTCGCGCCGATCGTGCGCCAGAGCGCCGGCAGCGTCGTCAATGTCTATGGCGCGCGGGTCGAGCGGCGTCCGCAGAACCCGTTCATGGACGATCCCTTCTTCCGCCGCTTCTTCGGCGATGGCGGCTTCGGCGTGCCGCAGGAGCGGGTGCAGCGCTCGCTCGGCTCGGGCGTTGTGGTCGATGGCTCCGGGCTCGTGGTCACCAACAACCACGTGATCGAAGGCATGAGCGAGGTGCGCATCGCCTTCGCCGACAAGCGCGAGGTGGAGGCGACGATCCTGCTGCGCGACCCGCGCACCGACCTCGCCGTGCTCAAGCTCAATAATGGCAAGGATCTCAAGGCGATCGAGCTGGGCGATTCCGATCGCCTCGAGGTCGGCGACATCGTGCTGGCGATCGGCAACCCCTTCGGCGTGGGGCAGACGGTGACGCAGGGCATCGTCTCGGCCCTGGCGCGCACGCAGGTCGGCGTCGGCGATGCGCAATCCTTCATCCAGACCGACGCGGCCATCAATCCCGGCAATTCCGGCGGCGCGCTGGTGGATATGCAAGGGCGGCTGATCGGCATCAACACGGCGATCTTTTCGCGCTCCGGCGGCAGCCACGGCATCGGTTTCGCCATCCCCGCCGCCATGGTGCGCGTCGTCGTCGACAGCGCCAAGGCCGGGGCCACCACGGTGCGCCGGCCCTGGTTCGGGGCCAGGCTGCAGGCGCTGACCGCCGATGTCGCCGATGGGCTCGGGCTCGACCGGCCGGCCGGCTCCGTCGTCGCCAGCGTGGTCGAGAAGGGGCCTGCGGCCGAGGCGGGGCTGCGGCGCTCGGATGTGATCCTCTCGGTCGACGGCGTCGGCGTCGACGATCCCGAGGCCTTCGGCTACCGCTTCGCCACCCGCCCGATCGGCGGCATGGCGTCTCTGACCGTGTTGCGCGGCGGTCGCAGGCTGGTCCTGCCGGTCAAGCTCGTGCCGGCGCCGGAAACGCGGCCGCGTGAGCCGGTCGTCGTCAGCGCGCGCTCGCCGCTGGCGGGGGCGACGGTGATGAACCTGTCGCCGGCTCTGGCGGAAGAGCTCTCGATCGATGCGGGGACCGAGGGTGTCGTGGTTGCCGATCTGGACGAGGGCAGCGCCGCTGCGCGCGTCGGCTTCAAGAAGGGCGACATCATCGTGGCGCTCAACGGCGAGCGCATGACGAGCTCCAAGGATGTCCAGGCTGCGGTCAGCGAACGCAAGCGCGCCTGGGAGGTCACGATCTCGCGGGGGGGCCAGACCATCACCTCGGTCTTCCCGGGGTGAGCGATCTCTTCTCCGCCTCCGGCCTCGACAAATCCGGCCCTCGGCCGCTGGCCGACCGGTTGCGGCCGACGACGCTGCAGGAGGTCGCCGGGCAGGAGCATCTGACCGGCCCGGATGGGGCGCTGACGCGGCTCGTCCGCTCCGGCACGCTCGGCAGCCTGATCTTCTGGGGGCCGCCGGGCACCGGCAAGACCACGGTGGCGCGGCTGCTGGCGGGGGCGACCGATCTTGGTTTCGAGCAGATCAGCGCCATCTTCTCGGGCATCGCCGATCTGAAGAAGGTGTTCGAAGGCGCGCGCGGGCGCAGGCTCGGCGGCAAGGGCACGCTGCTCTTCGTCGACGAGATCCATCGCTTCAACCGCGCCCAGCTCGACGCATTCCTGCCGGTGATGGAGGATGGCACGATCACGCTGGTCGGCGCCACCACCGAGAACCCGTCCTTCGCGCTCAACGCCGCGCTTTTGTCGCGGGCGCGCGTGCTGACCTTCAAGGCGCTGGACGAAGGATCGCTGCTGTTCCTGCTCGGGCGGGCGGAATTGCTCGAGAACCGGCAGCTGCCCTTGACGCCGGAAGCGCGGTTGGCGCTGGCGCGCTTCGCCGATGGCGACGGACGCGCCGTGCTGACCCTGGCCGAGGAGATCTGGCGGGCTGCCGGGCCCGAGGAGATCTTCGACGAGGCGGGTCTGGCCGAGATCATCCAGCGCCGCGCGCCGATCTACGACAAGGCGCAGGACGGGCACTACAACCTGATCTCGGCGCTGCATAAGACGATACGCGGCTCGGACCCCGATGCGGCGCTCTACTACTTCGCCCGCATGCTCGACGCGGGCGAGGATCCGCGTTTTCTGGCGCGGCGGCTGGTGCGGATGGCGGTCGAGGATATCGGCCTGGCCGATCCGCAGGCGCTGGTGCATGCGCGCGCCGCAACCGAAACCTTCGAACAGCTCGGCTCGCCAGAGGGCGAGCTGGCGCTGGCCAACACCGTGATCTACCTGGCGACCGCGCCCAAATCCAACGCCGCCTACAGCGCCTACAAGGCGGCTGTGCGGGCGGCCAAGGAGGGCGGCTCGCTGATGCCGCCCAAGACCATCCTCAACGCCCCGACCAAGCTGATGAAGCAGGAGGGCTATGGCGCCGACTACGCCTATGACCATGACGCTCCGGACGCCTTTTCGGGCCAGAACTACTGGCCGGACGCGCTGGGGCGCCAGCATTTCTACGATCCGCCGGAGCGTGGCTTCGAACGCGAGATCCGCAAGCGGCTGGAATACTGGGCGAAGCTGCGGGCCGAGCGGGGCGGCTGATGTTCGAGCGCTTCATCGGCATCGACTGGTCGGGCGACCGGCAGCCGGTGCAGAAAGGCATCAAGCTGGCCGAGGCGCGGCCAGGGCAGGGCGCGCCGGTCCTGATCGCGGCCGACCATCCGCGTCGGCGCTGGTCCCGCAGTGCGGTGCTGTCCTTCATCGAGTCGGTCTGCGTGCGGGAACGCTGCCTCCTCGGCCTCGATTTTTCCTTGGGATTTCCCCAGGGCTTCGGCCCTGTCGACTGGGACTACGTCGAGACATGCTGCGCCGACGATACAAATTTCTACGGCGGGCGGTTTTTCGCGGCCCCTGACCCGTTGCATGCCGATTTCATCAATGGTCCACGACATAAGGGCGCGCGCTACAGCGCCCGCGCCTTGAGGCTGACGGAGCTGTGCGCGGCGGCTATCAAGCGCGCGACGCCGCAATCGGTTTTCAATGCGGTCGGGGCGGCGCAGGTCGGGCCGTCCTCCATCGCGGGCATGCGGATGCTGCGGGCGCTCAAGTCCGGGCCGGTCGCCGAACGGGTTGCGGTCTGGCCGTTCGAACCGGCCCTCTATGGCAAGAGCGTCGTGGTCGAAATCTTTCCGCGGCTGTTTCCGCTGCTGCATGGGTTGAGCCCGGCGATGAAGCATGCGGCCAATCTCGACGCCGCGCTGGCAGCTTTCGGCAGCGAGGCGGCGCTATGCGCGCCCGCATCCGAAGACGAGGGCGATGCGCTGGTCTCGGCCGCCGCGCTGCGCGCCCTGGCCGGAGGGCAGGGCTGCTTCGATCTGCCGGCAGGGCTGCCGGCCGGCGAGGGCTGGATTTTCGGAGTCCCGGCCGCAGCAGCGCTTTGATCGCAGCCAAAAGCCGATTTTGTTTGTACGCGGCGGTCGCGCGCTCTATTCCAGGCGCATGACCTCCACATTCCTTGTCTTTCTCGGCGCGGGCCTCGGCGGCGCCTTGCGCCACGGCGTCAATCAGCTGTCGGTGAAATGGCTGGGGATGGCGTTCCCCTATGGCACGCTGGCGATCAACATCCTCGGCTCCTGCCTGATGGGTCTGATCGCCGGTTGGTTCGCCGTCAAGGGCGAGGGGCTGCCGCAACATCTGCGGCTTTTCCTGACCACCGGGATTCTGGGCGGTTTCACCACCTTCTCGGCTTTTTCGCTCGACGCCATCCTGCTCTGGGAGCGTGGCGATATCGCTGCGGCGGCGATCTATGTGCTGGCTTCGGTCGGCTTGTCTCTTGCGGCGCTCATGGCTGGGCTCGCGCTGATGCGGGGTCTGTCATGAGAACGGGCGGCAAGGGTTTGGGCGGCAAAGGCTCCGGCGGCAAGGGCTTGGGCGGCAAGGGCTTGGGCGGCAAGGGGGCCGGCGGGCCTGCGCGCGGCGGCAGGCCGCCTGCGGCCGGCGCGCCCAAGGGCAAGCGCCCGAGCCATGATGCGCGCCGCTCGGCTCAGGCCTCGGCCAGGGCCAGGCCGGCACGCGAGGAAGCGGAGATCCGCACCGAGCCGACGCGCAACCCGGCCCCGCATCACCCCGTGCCGCGTCCGGCCGGGCCGCGCAAGCCGGCTGCGCCGCGCAAGGCCCCGGTAACGGCGGCGCCGACGCGCGCCGAGGTCAAGGCCGAGACGGCGCAGGTTCTGGCGACAGGCGTGCAGCAGCTGGTGGTGACGCCGGACGAAAACGAGATGCGGATCGACCGCTTTCTCGAGGCGCGTTTCCCGCAGCTCTCGTTCAGCCATATCCAGCGCATCGTCCGCAAGGGCGAGCTGCGGGTCAACGGCAAGCGCGCCGACAGCAAGGACAGGCTGGAAGCGGGCCAGACCGTGCGCATCCCGCCGCTCAAGCTGGAGCAGAAGGAAGAGCGGCCGCGCTCGCTCAAGCATGACGAGGATACGCTGGGCTTCCTGCGCTCGATCACGCTCTATGAGGATGACGACGTCATCGTGCTCAACAAGCCGGCGGGGCTGGCCGTGCAGGGCGGTTCCGGCACCACGCGCCATGTCGACCAGATGCTGGACGCGCTGATCGACAAGAGCGGGCAGAAGCCGCGCCTGGTGCACCGGCTGGACAAGGACACGGCCGGTTGCCTCGTGATCGCCAAATCGCGGTTTGCGGCGGCGACGCTGGCGAAGACCTTCCGCTCGCGCTCGGCCCGCAAGGTTTATTGGGCGCTGGTGGCGGGCGTGCCGCGGGTGCGCCAGGGCCGGATCTCGACCTATCTGGCGCGGGAGGAGGCCTATGACGGCGACCAGCGCATGGCCGTCGCCAAACATGGCGATGACGGCGCGATGCACGCCGTGACCTATTACGCCGTGGTCGAAACGGCGGCGCAGAAGCTGGGCTGGCTGTCGCTGAAGCCGGTGACCGGGCGCACCCACCAGCTGCGCGCCCACGCCGCCCATATCGGGCACCCCATCGTCGGCGACCCCAAATATTTCAACATCCACAATTGGGAGCTGCCCGGCGGCATCCAGAACAAGCTGCATCTGCTGGCGCGGCGCATCGTGCTGCCGCATCCGCGCGGCAAGGGCACGATCGACGTCAGCGCGCCGCTGCCGCCGCATATGCGCCAGTCCTGGAACCTGCTCGGCTTCGAGGATGAGCGCTACGACCCGATCGTCGACGCGCCAGACGAGTGAGCGGAGCCCTGCGAGCCCTCCCATGTGAGGCTGCGAAGCAGCGTCTCAAGGTAAGGGTTCGCCAAGCAATCGAATCTATCTGACGCAAGGGAAAGAACGCTTGCGGAACATGCCGAAGCATGTTCTACATGTGTTCTCGCAATTCCTTCCGCAGGTGTTCCGATGTTCCGCACTCTTTCCGCGCTCGGTTTCGTCGCTTGTTTGCTTGCCTTCGGGCCTGCCTTGGCACAATCGCAAGTCCCGACGCAGCCGCCAGTCCCCGCACAACCGTCGGCGGTGGCTGCCGCCGCGCCGCAAGGCGTCGGCGCCATTCCTCGCGCCGAGCGGGCGCGGGCGCGCCAGGAGTGTCTGTCGGACAATATCGCGCTGAGCGGCGAGGATCTGCGCCTGGCGATGCGCGACTGCCTGCAGGCGAAGTTTCCGCATGTGCAGCTCTATGCGCGCGATGGCGTCATGCCCGATGGCCGGCCGACGGTGGCCGCGGCGCGCGCCGCCTGCAAGGCGGAAGCGGATGGCAAGCGGCTGGCCGGACCGGAGCGGCGGGCCGCGCTGATCGCCTGCTTCAACGAAAAGCGCCCGGACATTGCCGAGCGCGCATCCTGCCGCAGCGACGTCCGCCAGCAGGGGCTGGAGGGCGAGATGCTGCGCAAGGCGCTGGAGGCCTGCGGCCGCGAGGGGCGGTCCTGAGCCTCGACAAAGGAGCCTGGCTGCCGCGCACGGGCATGGCCCCCGGCCGTGAACTGCGCTAACAGCCGCGCCATGGACCTCGTCATCTTCGACCTCGACGGCACGCTGATCGATTCGGAAGCCATCATCCTCGGCGCGCAGGTCGAAACCTTCGCGCGTTGCGGGCTGGCGCATCCCGGGCGCGAGGCCGGGCTCGGCATCGTCGGGCTGACGCTGGATATCGCACTCATGACGTTGGCGGGTCTGGAGCGCCCGGATGAGCGGCTGACCGAAACCTACAGGACCGTCTTCAACGACATGCGTCTGGCGGCCGAGACCGATGCGTCATTGGCCGAGCCGCTTTACCCCGGCGTGGCCGAGATGCTGGACACGCTCAGCTGCCGGCCGGGGCTTCGCCTCGGCATCGCCACCGGCAAGTCGCGGCGCGGGGTCGATTATATCGTCGAGCGCCATGGCTGGAGCAAGCTGTTCGCGACGGTGCAATCCGCCGATGACGCGCCGTCCAAGCCGCATCCCGGCATGATCCAACGCGCCATGGCCGAAACCGGAGCATCGGCGGCACGCACGGCCATGGTCGGCGATTCCTCCTTCGATATCGAGATGGCGGTCGCCGCCGGCGTCTTGCCCGTGGCCGTGTCCTGGGGCTTTCAGCCGGCCACGCGTCTAGTCGATCTCGGCGCGCGCCATGTGCTGGCCAGCTGCGCCGATCTGCCTGGGGTGATCGACGGCGCGGCGCTTGCGGCGCGCGACTGAAGCCGCCGCCTGCGCCAGTGAGCCGGCTGTCGGGAGCGTCGCGCAGGTCCGATCGGCGCGACGATCGTAACATCCTCGCAACCACATCCCCTCAGGGCTGTTTAACCTGAACACGCGTTCAGGTTTTGACGTTAACCACCTGATTGCTGGCGCCGGATCATGGTGTTCCCACAGCAGGGACAAACCGGCGCAAAACAAAGCCGGACAGGGGTTGAGCCATGATCGGACATAAGCTTCGTGAATTCGTCGACCGAGTGATGGATAACCATGCGATCGACGATGAAGATGTCAAAATACTGCAGCGCGACATCTTCGCGGATGAAGTGACGACACGTGATTCCGTCGATGTGCTGATCGCGCTGGAGCGGGCCGTGCCGCAAGCCTGCGACGCGTTCGCCGATTTTCTCGTCGCGCTCGTCGTCGACTTCGCCGTCTGGGACAACCGCCCCACCGGCGTCATCGACAGGGACAAGGCGCATTGGCTGATGACCTCGCTCGCCGCCGGCGAGGGGCCGACGCCCACAGCGCGGCGCATCGCCTTCGAGATCGTGCGCGAGGCGGAGCGTTGCGACGAGGCCCTGATCGGCTTCGCCATGCAGAAGGGCTTCGCCAAGCTTGCCGGCTTCGACCAGCGCCGGGTGATGCTGGCGAGCTGACCTGAGGCAAGCGCAGCGGCTCCGGCCAAACTTTCGCATGAGTGGACGCCGGAGCCGGCGTCCAATAAACCCCGTTCGTCACAGTCTTGTCAGACGTCCGGGAGTCGCCGCATGTTCTCGAAAATCCTGATCGCGAACCGTGGCGAAATCGCCTGCCGGGTCATCAAGACCGCGCGGCGCATGGGGATCAGGACGGTCGCCGTCTATTCCGACGCCGATCGCGACGCGCTGCATGTCGAGATGGCGGATGAGTCGGTCCATATCGGCCCAGCGCCCGCCGCCCAGTCCTATCTCGTCATCGAGAAAATCCTCGAGGCCTGCCGGCAGACCGGGGCGCAGGCCGTGCATCCCGGCTACGGTTTCCTGTCCGAGCGCGAGGCTTTCGCCCAGGCGCTCAAGGATGCCGGCATCGTCTTCATCGGCCCCAATCCCGGCGCCATCGCCGCGATGGGCGACAAGATCGAATCGAAGAAGGCGGCGGCCGCCGCCAATGTCTCGACCGTGCCGGGCTATCTCGGCATCATCGAGGACCCCCTGCATGCGGTGAAGATCGCCGATGAGATCGGCTATCCCGTGATGATCAAGGCCTCGGCCGGCGGCGGCGGCAAGGGCATGCGCATCGCCTATTTCGCCGACGAGGTGGCCGAGGGTTTCGCCCGCGCCAAATCGGAAGCGGCGTCCTCCTTCGGCGACGACCGGGTCTTCGTCGAGAAATTCATCGTCGATCCCCGGCATATCGAGATCCAGGTGCTCGGCGACAAGCATGGCAATGTGATCTATCTCGGCGAGCGCGAATGCTCGATCCAGCGCCGCAACCAGAAGGTCGTGGAGGAGGCGCCGTCGCCGCTGCTCGACGAGGCGACCCGGCGCAAGATGGGCGAGCAGGCCGTCGCGCTGGCGAAGGCGGTGAACTACGACAGCGCCGGCACGGTCGAATTCGTCGCCGGCCAGGACAAGTCCTTCTTCTTTCTGGAGATGAACACGCGGCTGCAGGTCGAGCATCCGGTCACGGAGATGATCACCGGCGTCGACCTGGTCGAGGAGATGATCCGCGTCGCCTATGGCGAAAAACTGCGGTTGACCCAGGCGGATGTGAAGCTCGACGGCTGGGCGGTGGAATCGCGCATTTATGCCGAGGATCCGACCCGCAACTTCCTGCCCTCCACCGGCCGGCTCGTGACCTACCGCCCGCCGGCGGAGGGGCCCGACCACGACGCGATGGTGCGCAACGACACCGGCGTCTTCGAAGGCGGCGAGATCTCGATCTATTACGATCCGATGATCGCCAAGCTCGTCACCCATGCGCCGACGCGCAAGGCGGCGATCGAGGCGCAGGCGCGGGCGCTGGACGCCTTCGCCATCGACGGCATTCGCCACAACATCCCCTTCGTCTCGGCGCTGATGCAGCATCCGCGCTGGATCGAGGGGAATCTCTCCACCGGCTTCATCGCCGAGGAGTTTCCTGAAGGGTTTGCGCTGCCTGCGCCGGCGGACGAGGTGGCGCTGCGGATGGCGGCGGTCGCCATCGCCTGCGATCACCGCATGAACCAGCGCAAGCGCCATGTCTCCGCGCAGATGGAGGGCTGGCGCAAGGTCTCCTTCGATCGCTCCCGCATCGTGCTGCTCGGCTGCGAGCGTTTCGAGGGCGAGGTGTCGGAGCAGGGCGAGGCCATCGTGATTACCTTTCCGCAGCGCTCGATCAGCGTCATCAGCGACTGGCGGCCTGGCCAGCCGGTCTGGCAGGGTTCGCTCGATGGCGTGCTCTGCGCGGCGCAGGTGCGGCCAATCCTGAACGGGCTGGCGCTCGGCCATGCCGGCGCCTATGCCGATGCCCGCGTCTACACCGCGCGCGAAGCCGAGCTCGCGGCGCTGATGCCGCAAAAGCTTGCGGCCGACACCGGCAAATTCCTGCTCTGCCCGATGCCGGGGCTGGTCAAGGCCGTCTCGGTCACGGTGGGCCAGGAGGTCAAGGCCGGGGAGGCGCTGTGCATGGTCGAGGCGATGAAGATGGAAAATGTGCTGCGCGCCGAGAAGGATGTGACCATCGCCAAGATCCTGGCCAAGGAAGGCGACTCGCTCGCCGTCGACGCCGTGATCATGGAATTCGCCTGAAGACCGCCGTCGCGCTTGCCAGCCGCGTCCGGCCCAGCCAAAACTTCGTTCAAGATCAGGCCCATCCGAGCGCTTGATCACAGCCGAGTTCGGGAAGGGACGCCATGCTGACGATCTGGGGGCGCATCAGCTCCATCAATGTCCAGAAGGTCGTCTGGGCGGCGGGCGAGGTCGGCCAGACCTTCGAGCGCATCGATGTCGGCGGCGCCTTCGGGGGCAATCGCGAACCGGCCTATCTCGCGCGCAATCCCAACGGGCTGATCCCGGTGCTGGAGGATGGCGAGGTCACCATCTGGGAGTCCAACAGCATCGTGCGCTATCTCGCCGCGCGCTATGGCGCGGGCTGGATCTGGGAGGAGGATCCGGCGCTGCGCGCCGACGCCGATCGCTGGCTCGACTGGATGGTGACCGAGCTGCAGCCGGCGCTGACGCCGGCCTTCTGGGGGCTGGTGCGCAAGGACAGTCAACGGGCCCCTGCGGAGGCTGTCGCGCAATCGATCGGCAAGACGGAAGCGCGGCTCGACATGCTCGAGGCGCATCTGGCGCGTCATGGCTTCATCGGCGGCGAGCGTTTCGGCATGGCCGATATCGTGATCGGCTGCGGCGTGCATCGCTGGTTGAACATGCCGGTTCCGCAAGCGCCCCGTCCGCATCTGAAGCGTTGGTACGACACCGTGTCCGCGCGCCCGGCCGCCAAGCCGGCGCTGCTGCTGCCGATCGTCTAGCATGATGATCCGCCACAGGCTGTCGATGCGGCCGGTCGCGGCGCTGGCTCTGGGCGCCCTGCTCGGCGTTGGCGCCCATGCCTGCGCCGCCATGGCGCAAACCCCGCAGGCGAGCCCGACGCTGACGGCCGACCGCGCCCAGCTCGCGTCGTGCCTGCGCCAGGCGCAGTCGACGCCTCAAGGCTGCGTCGGCCTCGTCGCCATCTCCTGCGTGCGCGAGGCGGCCGGCGATCGCGTACGGGCGGAACAGGGCTGCGCGCGACGCGAGGAGGCGGTCTGGCGCGAGCGGCTGACGCTGACGAGCCAGGCGCTGGGACGCAGGTTGGACGCTGGCCAGCGCGCCCGTTTCGTTGCGCTGCAACTGGCCTGGGAAGGTTTTGTCGCGCAGAAATGCCTGTTCTATGCCGGCCAGCAGCCGTCTGCGGCCCAGCCTGGCCGGCAGGCCGGCTGCGAGCTGCGAGAAGTCGCGCGCCGCGCGCTCGAACTCGAGCCCATGATGAGGCAGGCTCCGCCGACCCGCAGGCCGCAGGGGCGACCGGAAATCTTCCGCTGAGGCCGCGTCCGGCTGGGAGCCGCTTGCGTCCTGCGTTAGCGGCCTGTCAGCATTCGCGCAGTCATTCTGCATCGGCCCGAAGGAGCCGCGCCGATGTTTTTCGTTCTGTCCAAGATCGCCTGGTTCGTGCTGTCGCCGGTCAATCTGGTGATCCTGCTCGGCGCGCTGGCCGCTCTGCTCGCCTTCACCCGCTTTGCGCGCTTTGGTCGCTGGCTCGGGATGGTCAGCCTAACGGCCTTGCTGCTGCTGTCCTTCAGCCCACTGCCGCGCCTGCTGGTGCTGCCGCTCGAAAACCGCTTTCCCCAGCAGGATGCGGCGAAGAGGCCGGTCACCGGCATCATCGTGCTGGGCGGGGCCGTCGGCATCGGCCGCGGCGATATCGTGCTGAACTATGCCGCCGCCAGGATGACCAAGGCGGTGGAGCTGGCGCGGCTGCATCCGCAAGCGAAGATCGTGTTTGCCGGCGGCGCGGCGCATCTCGTCACGCAGGTGACGATGACGGAGGCGGATGGCGCGCGGGCGCTGTTTCTCAGCCTCGGCCTGCCGGAGGGGCGGCTGGTGATGGAGGACCGCTCGCGCAACACCGTCGAGAACGCGGTCTTCACCCGCCGGCTGGTCGATCCCAAGCCGGGCGAGCGCTGGCTGCTGGTGACCTCGGCCTGGCACATGCCGCGCGCCATGGGCGTGTTCCGGAAGGCGGGTTTCGCGGTGGAGGCCTTTCCGGTGGATTGGCTGACCGAGAACAAGACGGCCGATTACATCCGGCCCTATCTGCGCGCCCCGCGCGGCCTCACCATCGCCGATGACGGGCTGAAGGAATGGCTTGGGCTGCTGGTGTATCGGCTGGCGGGCTATACGGACGCGCTGTTCCCGGGGCCGTGAGGGGGGCGAGTGGCCAGTGGCGAATGGCGAATGGCGAATGGAGTTCGGCCGGCTGCGTCGCGTTACACGCCACTCACCACTCGCCATTCGCTACTCGTCACTCGCTACTCGCCCTCTATCATCGTCAACCGATAGATGCCCCTGAAATCGTCGGGATCGACGGGGCGGCCCTTGCGGGTGATGACCAGTCGGCCCTCCTTCATCAGCTTGACCGCGACGCGCCGGATCGGCTGCATCAGCGGGCCCCAGCCATCGGGATGCGGGCCGCCCAGCGCCCTGGCCGCTTCCGAGGGGCAGAAGGTCTTGCCGGGGCCGCGCTCGGCGGCGAGGGCGAGCAGGGTCGTCTCGAGGGTTTCAGGATCGATCGTCATCGCGCCATCAGCGGCGTAGCAGCGCCGTGGTCAAGATGGATTGTTGATGTGAGGCTGCAGAGCGCCGGATTTGCCTCCTGGAGCATCCTTCGAGACGCCGCTGCGCGGCTCCTCAGGATGAGGGCTTCAGTTCTGCGACGTCTCACAGCCCCCGACATCAGAGCCTCACAGCCCTCATCCTGAGGAGCGCCGCAGGCGCGTCTCGAAGGATGAACCAGGACGCGCTCGACTTTCCGAAATCCCGGGCGCCGAACCGATTTCACTGGCCCGTAAAGATCCGCGAGGAATCGGAGGCAAACTGGCGGCGCCACATCACCGTCAGCACGCCGAGCGTCGCCGCCAGGAAGGCCCAGGAGCCGAGGAACCAGCCGAGATAGGCGAGCGCGAAGAAGAAGGCGCGCTGGCCGCGGTTGAAATGCCGCCCCGCGGCGATGTTCATCGCAATCGTCTCGCGGACGGCCTCGCGGGTTTCGTCTTCATCCTTGAGCCGGGCGTTGGGGATCGCCCCCAGCAGGATCGCGCAGTAGTTGAACAGCCGGTAGGACCAGGCGAATTTGAAGAAGGCGTAGGCGAAGATCACGGCCAGGCCGATCACCTTCATCTCCCATGCAGCGCGGGTGGTGGGCGTCGCCAAGGGCAGGTCCTCGAAGACCTGCACCACGCGATCGGTCGATTGCAACAGGCTGAGCGCGCCGCCGATCGCAAGCAGCGAGGTCGAGGCGAAGAAGGCGGTGCCGTTCTGCAGGCCGTTCATCACCTGCGTGTCGATGATGCGGTTGTCGCGCTGGACCGCCTGCTCGATCCAGCGGGCGCGGCGCAGGCTCATCCTGGCGTTGAGGCTGCGGGCGGAATGCGGGCCGGCCTCGACGGCGATGTGGTAGCCGATCCACGACGCCAGGAAGACGATGAAGGCGAAGAGATCGAGCGTTGCGAATCCGGCCATGAACTGCCTCCCTGCGGCACAGTGCTGTGGCGCGACCGGAGCCGCAAGCGAGATTGACGGAGGCTGCGGCAGCGGCCACGGTGCCGGCCGTTTTGCAGAGGAGGCCGCCATGCCGCAAACCATCACCAAAGGCTACAAGGCGCTGCTGGCCGAGGCGGAGGC
>JBKBRD010000052.1:0-13013 GCA_046292405.1 Allobosea sp.
TCGACGTCATCCGCCTGCTGATGAAGCAGGGCGCGATGCACAAGATCACCGATGTGATCGATGCCGACACGGCCCAGCTCGTGGCCGAGGAAATGGGCCACACCGTCAAGCGCGTCGCCGAATCCGACGTCGAGGAAGGCCTGTTCGACACGCCCGACACCGACGAGATGCTGCTGCCGCGTCCCGCGGTCGTGACCATCATGGGCCATGTCGACCACGGCAAGACTTCGCTGCTCGACGCGATCCGCAAGACCAATGTCGTCACCGGCGAAGCCGGCGGCATCACCCAGCATATCGGCGCCTATCAGGTGACGACGCCGTCCGGCGCCAAGGTGACCTTCATCGACACGCCCGGCCACGCCGCCTTCACGGCGATGCGCGCCCGCGGCGCCAAGGTGACGGATGTGGTGGTGCTGGTGGTCGCGGCCGATGACGGCGTGATGCCGCAGACGATCGAGGCGATCAACCACGCCAAGGCGGCCAAGGTGCCGCTGATCGTGGCGATCAACAAGATCGACAAGAACGACGCCAATCCCGACCGGGTGCGCTCCGAGCTGCTGCAATACGAGATCCAGGTCGAGTCGCTCGGCGGCGAGACGCTCGAAATCGACGTTTCGGCCAAGACCGGCCAGAACCTCGACAAGCTGCTCGAGGCGATCGCGCTGCAGGCCGAATTGCTCGACCTGAAGTCGAACCCGGAACGCCCGGCGGAAGGCACGGTCATCGAGGCCAAGCTCGACCGCGGCCGCGGCCCGGTGGCGACCGTGCTGGTCCAGCGCGGCACGCTGCGCACCGGCGACATCGTCGTGGCCGGCGCCGAATGGGGCCGCGTCCGCGCGCTGATCGCCGACACCGGCGCCCAGATCAAGGAGGCTCCGCCCTCCATGCCGGTCGAGGTGCTCGGCTTCAACGGCACGCCCGAAGCCGGCGACCGCGTCGCGGTGGTCGATTCCGAGGCGCGCGCCCGCGAGGTCACCGATTATCGCGAGCGTCAACGCCGCGATCGTCTCGCCGCGCGCGGCGGCGCATCGGGCGGCGGGCGTTCGCTCGCCGAGATGATGCGCGATCTCAAGGAAGGCGCGGGCCGCAAGGAATTCCCGCTCGTCATCAAGGGCGACGTGCAGGGTTCGGTCGAGGCCATCGTCGGCACGCTCGAGAAGGTCGGCAATGACGAGGTGCGCGCCCGCGTGCTGCAGTCTGGCGTCGGCGCGATCACCGAATCCGACATCACTCTGGCCCAGGCCTCGGGCGCGGCCGTGATCGGCTTCAACGTCCGCGCGCATAAGGAAGCGCGCGAGGCGGCGGAGCGGGCCGGCGTCGAAATCCGCTATTACAACATCATCTACAACCTCGTGGACGATGTGAAGGCGGCGATGTCGGGCCTGCTGGCTCCGACCCTGCGCGAGACCATGCTCGGCAACGCGCTGATCCTCGAGATTTTCGCGGTCTCGAAGGTCGGCAAGATCGCCGGCTGCCGCGTCACCGACGGCACGATCGAGCGCGGCGCGAATGTCCGCCTGATCCGCGACAATGTCGTGGTTCACGAAGGCAAGCTCGCCCAGCTCAAGCGCTTCAAGGACGACGCCAAGGAAGTGGTGGCGGGCCAGGAATGCGGCATGTCCTTCGAGAACTACCAGGACATGCGCGCCGGCGACGTCATCGAGTGCTACCGCGTCGAGGAAATCAAGCGGACGCTCTGACCGGGCGCGCGCCACGCGGCGCGGCCTCCCATTCTCGCCCTGACAGCCATGGCCCGGCGGCGCCCGGCCATGGCTCCTGACCCGTGAACGCTCATCCGGTCCGATCCCGGAGAACGAGACCTATGGCAAAACCTGCAAAATCATCCGGCTCGAACCAGCGCCAGCTGCGCATCGGCGAACTCGTGCGGCATGCGCTGGCCGATATGCTGGCGCGCGGCGACATCCATGACGAGGTGCTCTCCAAGCATGTCGTCACCGTGCCCGAAGTCCGCATCGCGCCCGATCTGAAGCTCGCAACCTGTTTCATCATGCCGCTCGGCGGCGGCGACGTGAACGCGGTGCTGAAGGCGCTGAACGCGCATAAGCGCTATATTCGCGGCGAGATCGCCCATCGGGTCAATGTGAAATACGCGCCCGATATTCGGTTTCTCGCCGATCAGAGCTTCGCCGAAGCCGAGCGCGTCGATGCGCTGCTCTATTCCGACAAGGTGCGGCGCGACATCCTGAAACAGCCGCTCAGGCTGCCGCAGGACGAGACCCCGCCGGCCGATTCCGAGCCCGCGGCCAAGCCGGCCAGCGACGAGACGCCCCATGATTGACGCGCCCGTGAACGACGCGCCGGAGGCGGACCCGGCCCCGACCCCAGCCGAGGGCCAGAGCTTCGCGCCGCGCCCCAAGAAGCGCGACGTGCATGGCTGGGTGGTGCTCGACAAGCCGGTCGGCATGACGTCGACCCATGCGGTGGCGGTGGTCAAGCGCGCCTTCGCGGCCAAGAAGGCCGGGCACGCCGGCACGCTCGATCCGCTGGCGTCGGGGCTGCTGCCGATCGCGCTCGGCGAGGCGACCAAGACGGTTCCCTTCGTGATGGATGGCCGCAAGGCCTATCAGTTCACCGTCAGCTGGGGCTCTCAGACCGATACCGACGACACCGAGGGCAAGGTCATCGCGACCAGCGCGGAGCGGCCGCTCGAGGCCGCCATTCTGGCGCTGCTGCCGCGCTTCACCGGCACGATCCAGCAGGTGCCGCCGAAATTCTCGGCGATCAAGATCGCCGGCGAGCGCGCCTACGATCTCGCCCGCGATGGCGAGGACGTCCAGCTCGAGGCCCGGCCGGTCGAGATCGACGCGCTGCGCATCGTCAGCCATGACGGGGCCACCACGACCTTCGAGGCGGAATGCGGCAAGGGCACCTATGTCCGCGCCATCGCTCGCGATCTCGGCCTGGCGCTCGGCTGCCTCGGCCATGTCGCGCATCTCCGCCGCACGCGGGTCGGGCCGTTCGCGATCACGGAAGCGGTCGATGTCGAGACCCTGCGCGAGGGACCCGAGCAGGCACAGGCGGCGCTGCTGCCGGTGAAGGCGGCGCTCGCGCTGATCCCGGAAATCGTGGTGCATCGCGACGCCATGCTGCGGCTGAAGCGCGGCCAGAGCGTGCTGCTGCGCGGGCGCGATGCTCCGGTAGCCTCCGAATCGGTCTACGCTACTTCAGGTGGCATACTCATCGCCACAGGCTCTGTAGAGAGTGGCGAGTTCGTTCCGCATAGGGTGTTCAACCTTTAACTGCGAGCGCGATTCGCAGAACTGAGTGCGTCAGGGGTCGTCATTTAGAATGTTTTAAATGAACACCACGCATCTTACCAATGGTCAAGCGTCTGCAGTCCGCATGGCGTCCCGTTGGGAACCTGTATTATGATCTTCTCGACTTCCGTGCGCCGCTACCTGCTGGCGACGATGGTGGCCAGCAGCGCGCCTGCTTTCGGAACCCTCGGCTATCTCGGCTACACGGCGATTTCGGACATACGCACCAATCACCGGTTGGCAGGCCTGGTCGAAGCCGACCGGGCGCTGCTGATCACCGGCAACGCCATCCGATCAGGCCGGGGCGGCGTACAGACCGGCCTGCAGTCGCAAGATGACGCCATTCCGACGATCCGTTCGATGCTGACGACCAGCCAGGCGCAGATCGCCGCGGCGGTCGCGCGGCTCACGGCGGCGGAACTGCCGGAGCGGGCCGGGCTCGCCCAGTCGATCGCGCAGGCCCAGCGGGCCATGGAAGCCCGCATCGGCGATCTCGACGCCGAGGCCGCCAAGCCCCGGCCGCAGCGCAACCTCGCTGCGACCATGCCTTGGTACGATGCGGTTGGGCAGATCGAAGCCGCCCTGACCAAAGCCTCCGCCGCCGCCTCGCTCGCCGTTCGGCGCGAGGATCCCGGTCTGGCGGAACTGCAGGAGATCAAGGACGCGGCCTGGCAGATGCGGTCCGTCTATGGGCTGCAATGTTCGGCGCTCCGGCCGGCGCTGGGCTCGGGCCAGTCCCTGACGCCTGAGCAGGTGAAGCTCTTCGGCGAGCACCGTGGCGCGACCAACACGTTGCAGCGCAATCTGACGAGCCTTTTCGCCCGTCCGGGACTGCCGGATGCGCTTGCGAGCAAGGTCAAGGCCGCCACCCAGCAGGTCTCGGACGCCCATTCGGCGATGGACCAGCTTGTCGCCAAGCTCGGCCGGGGAACCGGGCCGGTCATCCCGGCCCAGGACTGGACGACGCTGTGCAACGCCCCCTTCACGCCCGTCGTCGAAGCGGTCTCGCACACGCTCGACGAGATGCTGGTCATCACCACGCAGCAGAGCACGCAGGCGGAGGTCCGGCTGGCGCTGTTCAGCGGGTTGATGCTCGCCATGATCGGGCTGTGCCTGCTGAGCTGGCGCGGGGTCCGCAAGCGGCTGGCCAATCCTCTGATCACCATGAACGCGGCGCTGGCGCGGATGCAGGCTGGCAATCTGGACGAGCCGGTCCCCGCAGCCCCCTGCCCGGACGAGGTCGGCGCCCTGAGCAATGCGCTCGAGGCCTATCGCGAGAATCTGGTGAAGGTCCGGGCGCTCGAGGAGCAGGAGCGCGAGGCCGCGGCCCGGCGCCTGGCGCGGGCGCAAGCGGTGGAGGCGATCGTCTCCGATGTCGGCGATGTCGTGGCGGCTGCCGCCGCAGGCGATTTCTCGGCGCGGCTGCAGATCGAGCATGCCGACGAGCAGATGCAGAAGCTCGTCGCCGGGATCAACGAGATCAACGCCGTGGTCGACTCGGCCACGACCGAGTTCGCGCAGACGCTGCAGGCGGTGGCCGGCGGCGATCTGACGCAACATGTCGCGACCGGCTATCGCGGCCGCTTCGCCGATCTGAAGGGCGCGATCAACGACACCGTCGACCGCTTGTCGCAGACGGTGCGGACGATCCAGCTGACCTCGGCCGATGTCGGGCTCGCGGCCCGCGAGATCAACATGGGCGCCGACGATCTGAGCAAGCGCACGGAGGAGCAGGCCTCCTCGCTGGAGGAGACGGCGGCGACGACGGAAGAGCTGGCGGCTTCGGTGAAGGCCTCGGCCGACGCGTCCCGGACGGCGGCGGCGCTGGCCGACGAGGCCAGGCAGGCGGCCCAAGCCGGCGGCGCAATCGCCGGCCAGGCGGTGCAGGCGATGGCGCGCATCGAGACGGCTTCGGAAAAGATCTCCGACATCATCCGCGTCATCGACGACATCGCCTTCCAGACCAATCTGCTGGCGCTGAACGCCGCCGTCGAGGCGGCCCGCGCCGGCGACGCCGGCAAGGGTTTTGCGGTGGTGGCGAGCGAGGTGCGCACTTTGGCGCAGCGTTCGGGCGAGGCGGCGAAGGACATCTCGGCGCTGATCTCGTCTTCGAACATGGAGGTCGGCGAGGGGGTGAAGCTGGTGCGCCAGGCCGGCGAATCGCTCGAGCGCATTCTCGACGCCTCGCAGAAGGTGGCGGCGACCATCGCCGACATCTCCGCGGCTTCGGGCGAACAGGCGAACGGCATCGACGAGATGAGCCAGGCGGTGGCGCATCTCGACGAGATGACGCAGCAGAACGCGGCCCTGGCCGAGCAGAGCGCGGCGTCGGCCGGCTCGCTCACGGGCAAGATCGGCCAGCTCAACGACCTCGTCGCGGCGTTCCACACCGGGCATGAGAGCCAGGCCCCGGCGCAGCCGGCGGCGCGGGTCGCCGCCCCAGCGGCGCGCAAGCCTGCGCCTGCGAAGCCGGCCTCCGAGCCCGAGCGCCTGCGCAAGCTCGCCGAAACCGCCTTCGCCCCAGCCCGCGCGCCCAGCAAAAAGCTCGCCACGACGACGGCCGAAAAGCCGATCAAGAAGGTCGCGAACGGCCGTGGCAAGGACGGCAATTGGGCCGAATTCTAGCCAGACGCATGCGCGATGCGATCAGCCAGCGGAGACGGAACGCATGCATCCGGTTCCCAGCGCCCTGGTCGCGGGCGGCGCGACTCAATCGGCCGCGGACAAATCGACAGCCGGCTTCAACAAAACGCCCGGAGGCCGTTGACACTGGCTCAGCCCCCCCGTAAACGAACCGCCGTTGCCCAGGTGGCGGAATTGGTAGACGCACCAGCTTCAGGTGCTGGCGCTCGCAAGGGCGTGGAGGTTCGAGTCCTCTCCTGGGCACCACTCTTTTTCCTCAGCAGGACAAAGAGATTAAGGTTTGTAAGGGCTTATCTGGTTTCCGCCTTCAAATGGCGGTTCCACCCATGGCCCTTGCGACGACCTGTCCCTTCGCTACCAAGTTGGGATCATATAGCCTCAACATGAGGATGAAGACCGCGCTGCGCGAAGGCGCGGGCGGGCGCAGCGTGACGCTTCCGCCTGGCGGCCAATCGGTCACCGTCAGCGTCTCCGACGAGGTTTATGGCTCGCTGCCGATCGTGACGCCGACCTGGCTTCACCGATCATGGGGACCATCGCTGTGAGCCCCCCCTGCGCGGGCAGTCAGCCTGTCATCGTCGAACTGTCGGACCAGATGAACTCGGGCTTCTTGCCTTTCCGGGTCATCGCCATCTGGTATTCGTAGATGTCCGGTCGATAAAGCGCTTCGAGCAGTTCCACCGGCCGGCTCTTTTCGTCGCGGACGAGGCGGCGGATGCCGAGCAGAGCCGCGCCGATCTCGACCTCGAGCAGGGGCGCCACGCGGGTGTCGGCGAGTTTGGCCGTGATGGTCTGATCGGCCCTCGCCACCTTGACGCCGGCTTTCTCGAAGAGGCTGAGCAACGGCCGTTCCAGGAGGTCGTCGGGGCCGTAAGTGCGGCCGACCATTTCCGGGACATAGGTCGTCAAAAAGGAGAACGGGATGTTCTCGTGACGCCTGACGCGGACGACGCGCTGGACGATGGCGCCCTGCGCCAACTCCAGCCGGGTCGCGACTTCGGCGGAGGCCGGAACATAGTCGAACTCGATCAGGTCGACGCGCGTACGCAGCCCCATGGCGAGCAGGTTTTCGAGCATGCCGCGCAGATTCGTGTCGATCGGAGGCGGCGTGATGACCGGCTGGGCGAAATTGCCCTTGCCATGCCGACGGACAACAAGGCCCTCCGAGGCGAGCCGGTCGAGCGCGCGACGCACGGTGATGCGCGAAACCTTGAACAGTTCCTCCAGCTTGTGTTCCGAGGGCAGCGCCTTGCCGGGCTTGTACTGGCCATCGATGATCTGCTGGCGCAGGACGACATAGACCTGATGATGCAGCGGCGCCACGATCTCCTGGCGCGCCTCGCCACCTCGCCTGCTCATGCCCATCGTCATCGTCCTTCAACTCCGTCCGTCACGTCCTTGCGCGCCACCTGCCGCCGGCTCCCGCTTCGCACGCGCCCGACACAGCGATTCCCGGGCGCAACAGCCATAGCCATGCGGATCATTCAAGCGGCGGTGACGCCTCCATCGACGCACAGCACCTGCCCGGTGATGAAAGAGGCCCCCTGCGAGGTCAGGAAGCGCAGGGCTTCGGCGACCTCGCCGGCTTCGCCGAAGCGCCCGAGCGGAATGCTGGCGACGAGCCGCTCGGCCCGCTCCGCGTCGGCGCGCGCGACAGCGGTCATCGGCGTCGCGATCGGCCCCGGCGCCACCGCATTGACCCTGACGCCACGTGGCGCGAGTTCCAGCGCCAGCGCCTTGGTCAGGCCATTGAGCCCCGCCTTGGACGCGGCATAAGCGGCAGCGCGCGGATGCCCGACGATGCCGATCTGGCTGGAGACGAAGGTGATGGCTCCGCCCGCCTCCATCGCCAGCGCAAAATCGCGAGCGAGCGAGAAACCAGCCGTCAGATTGATGTCGAGCACGCGCTGCCAATCGGCGAGCCCGGTTTCGAGGCCCGGCCGATGGTCGAAGACGCCGGCGCTGGAGACCAGCCCGTCAAGCCCGCCCAGCTGCGCGCGCGCAGCCTCCACCCGCTCCGCCGAGCGCGCGAAATCCGTGAGATCGGCGGCCGCGACATTGTCGCCGGCGAGCTTGCCATCGATCTCGCGCAGCAGGGTTTCGCGCTCGCGCGCGTCGCGCACCAAGGCGAAGCAGGCGGCGCCGTCGGTCAGAGCGAGCTTGAGGAAAGCCAGCCCGATCCCCGATCCGGCGCCCGTCACCAGCAGGCGGCGACCGGCCAAGCTTGTATTACTTGTCATATCTGCAATCCTTGTCGCGGCTTGAACCCAAGAGGCATATCGCCATGACCACGCCCCCGAACCTGGTTGAGCTGCTTGCCGGCGTTCGCGCCAAGCGCGGCTATCTGCTGCCGCATCACGGGCTGATGGCGATCACCTCGCCGGCGCTGCTGGACGCCTATGACGCAGCCTATACCCAGATCGCGCTCGCAGATCGCGTGCTGAGCCATCACGACCGCGAATTTGTCTGGCTCGCGATCCTGATCGCCACCGATGAGGCGATCGCGACCCATCATATCGCCAAGTTCAAGGCGGCGGGCGGCACGGATGCCGAACTCGAGGTCATCCTGACGCTCACGGCGCTCGCGCTTGGTTTCGAATCCTATCGCTTCGTGGCCAGGCACTGGCTCGGACATCTGCCGGACTGCGACCCGCACGCGATCTACATGCGCGCCTTGCGCAACAGCGCCGGCGACGTGCCCATGCGTCTCGTTCACATGGCCGTCGCCTCCGTCTTCGTCTGCAAGGCTGGCTGGGATGCGCTTTCGCTGCAGATCATGGCGGCCTATGGCGACGGCGTGCCGGAGCTCGAACTTGCCGAAGCGATATCGCTCGCCATGTTCCCCGGCAGCGTGCCGCATTTCGTCGAAGCGGCGCGGGTCTGGCGCGACTTGATTGTAGCCGGCAAAGTTTCTGCCTCCCAGCCTTTCCTGGATTGGGCGAATCTGTCCGGCCAGGGCGGCTTTGACGAGGCCATGCGCGCGAAAGCCTGAGCAGGCTCGCAACCGGCTGGGCCGGCCTCGCGTCATGCCGTCGCTCCGAGGATGAACTCGGCGGCGCGCTCCGCCACCATCATCGTCGGCGCGTGCGTATTCGAGGATGGCATGCGCGGCATCACCGACGCATCGACCACGCGCAAGCCGGCGAGGCCGCGAACCCGCAAATGCTGATCGACCACCGCCATGTCGTCGGTTCCCATCCTGCAGCTGCCGACCGGGTGGAAGACCGTGTCGGCGGTGGCGCGCAGCCAGTCCTCGATCTCCGCGTCGGTAGCGACGGCTGGACCGGGCGAGAGCTCGGGACCGCGATAGCGATCGAAGGCCGGTTGCGCGAAAACGCGGCGCAGCGCCTTCACGCCCTCGCGCAGAACCCTGAGGTCGATCGGATCCGACAGGTAGTTGGGTCGGATCAGCGGCGCGGCCAGCGGATCGGCGCTGCCGATCGAGATCTCGCCGGCGCTGTGGGGACGCAGCTGATAGACATTGGCGAAGAAGCCGTGCCCCTCATAGCGGTTCCCGGCGCGCGCCAGGAAAGGCAGCCGCAGCGCCGCCGTCGAGAGGCCCGGCAGGAAATGCGACTGCAGATCGGGCTCGTCGAGCGCCGGATCGGATTTGAAGAAGGCGCCGCCTTGGCGGGGAAACCACGCGCCCGCCCCCTTTTGCACCACGCCCGCGCGCAGCCGCGCGAGCGCCGCCCGATCGCCCCGCAAGGTCCCATAGAGCGTGATCGGCTCGAGACAGGCATGCTCGACGCGAGCGAGAAGATGATCCTGCAGATTCTTGCCGACGCCCTTGAGATCGGCAACCACCGGAATGCCGTGGCGGCGCAACAGATCGGCGTCGCCAATGCCCGAATGCATCAGCGCGGCGGGTGAATTGACGGTTCCGCAGGACAGGATGATCTCGCGTGCCGCCTTGATGGTCTCGCGACCGCGCTCGCTCACGATCTCCACAGCAGCCGCCCGCTCGCCGTCGAACACCAGGCGATGCAAGCGCGCCCTGGTCCTGATCGTCAGATTGGGGCGGCTGCGAACCGGATCGAGAAAGGCGCGCGCCGCGCTCCAGCGCTCCCCGTCCTTGGTGGTGAAGTCGTAGCGACCGAAGCCTTCCTGGGTCGCGCCGTTGAAATCGGGGTTGTAGCCATATCCAGCCTGCTGGCCCGCCGCGACGAAGGCGTCGAACAGCGGATTTGGCGTATTGGGGCGCGAGACCGGCAGCGGACCATCGCTTCCGCGCAAGGCGTTGCCGCCGGGCTGATAGCTCTCGCTGCGTTTGAAAGCCGGCAAAACTTTTTCGAAGGACCATTCCGGCAGGCCCATCTGGCTCCAGCCGTCATAATCCATGGCCGTGCCGCGGGTGTAGACCATGCCGTTGATCGCCGAGGAGCCGCCGAGCACCCGGCCGCGAGGCCAGAACAACCTCCGGTTCTGCAGATGCGGTTCCGGCTCGGTGCGATAAAACCAGTTGGCGTAGCGGCTGCGCAGGAGAACGCCTGTCATCAAGGGCACCCGAAACAACGGATTCCAGTCGGAACCGCCGGCTTCCAGCAGCAGGATCTTGAGGCCTGGATCGGCCGAGAGGCGATTGGCCAGAACGCAGCCTGCCGAACCCGCCCCCACGATGACGAAGTCGAATTCCAAGCGAGTCCCTCGTTTGACAGTCAACTTGTACTTTGGTTATAACAACCAGATGATAGTATGAAAGCCAAGCGGCAATTTGGGGACGAAGAAGCTCCAGCTGTCGACGAGGGGAGAGGCGATGCAGGCAAGCCCGGCCGCTCGGCCGCTTTCGGGGCAAGTCGCCCTGGTGACTGGCGGGGCGCGCGGGATCGGCGCCGCGATCTGCCAGGCGCTGGCTGCCGATGGCGCCACGATCTACGCCGCCGACATTCTCGCCTGCGACGACACCGTCGCCGGGATCGTGGCGGCGGGGGGAGCCGCGCAAGGCCGCAGTCTCGACGTGACGGACCGCGCCGCCTGCCGAGCGCTCGCCGCTGAAATCATCGCCCATTCGGGCCGGCTCGATATCCTGATCTGCAATGCCGGCATCTGCCCGCCGGGAACCGTGGCCGGCGATTGGGCGCAATGGGACCGCGTGATCGACGTCAATCTCCACGGCACCCAGCACTGCGTCGCCGCCGTCTGGGATCACATGGTCGAGCGTCGTTACGGCCGCATCGTCCTGGTCAGCTCCATGGCATTCTATCAGGGCGGCGTGATCGTCGGGACGGAGTATTCCGCCTCGAAAGGCGCGGTCGCCGCGATGGCGCGACATATCGCCCGCAATGGCGGCCAGCACGGCATCCTGTGCAACGCAGTGGCGCCGGGCGTGATCGACACCGAGATGACGGCGGCGTTCGCAAAGCCCGATCCAAACGCAATCCCGCTGCGCCGGGTCGGCACGGCGCAGGAGGTGGCGGGGCCGGTGCGGTTCCTGTGCGGACCCGATTCAGCCTACATGACCGGTACGATCCTGAACGTCACCGGCGGCATCGTTCTCGCGGCATGAGGGACACGGGCGGAGCCATGATCGACCATGCCGCCGCCAAGCAGCCCATCGAGGCCGCCGAGCAGGCGCTGGGGCGGCGGATTGTTGTGCTGCCGGCCGCAGCCGGCGCCGGCATCGGCAACCGCATGAGACCGCCGCCTGATCTCGAGGGGCAACCGCTCCGTCGCCGCATCTGCATCACCATCGACCTAAGAAACAGGGGAACAGGATCATGACCGACACAACCGCATATTCCCGCCGTTCCGTGCTCGTGACGGCGACAGGGGCCGCCGCCAGCGCCTTTCTTCCCAAGATCGTCCATGCGCAGGCTTCGATGCCGGAGCTGACGACGTTGCGCTCGACGTCGAAATCCTGGCTCTGGGCTGCGGAAGACTATGCCAGCGCGGCCGGGTTCTTCACCGAAGCGCGGGTCAAGGTGAATTCCAACGCCTCCAATCGCGGCACCAATGTCGCGGCCCTGCAGGGCGGCGGCGTCGACATCGTGCTCGGCGATCCCGGCGAGGTGCTGCGGGCGCGGGCGCAGAACCTGCAGATCCGCACCTTCATCGCGACCGTCAGCCGCTATGCCAGCCATGTCATGCTGAAGAACGACATCCTGTCCAAGCGCGGCGTCGACGAGAAGGCGCCGGAAACGAAGAAGATCGAAGCGCTGAAGGGCCTCAAGCTCGGCACCACGGGCCCGGGCGCCGCCCCCGACGCCCTGTTCCGTTATCTCGCCTCGCTGGCGGGCATGGACGCCAATCGCGACTTCCAGCTCGTGCCGATCCAGGGCGGCGGGCCCGCGATCCTGGCGGCGCTGCAGCAGGGTGTCATCGAAGGCTTCTGCCTGTCGTCGCCTACGGCCGACATGGCGGTGCAGCGGCAGAATTGCGGCTACCTGTTTCAGATGGCGCTGAACCCGCCGGCGCAGCTCAAGGAGGTGCAATACATCGTCGCCTCCTCCGGCGAGGCGACCATCGCCAGCAAGCGCGACGCGCTGGAGCGCTATGCACGCGGCATCGCCCTGGCGCTGCGCTCGATCAAAACCGAGCCGCAAAAGTTCAAGGCCTGGGCCAAGGGCTGGTTCGAAGGGTTGGAGCCCGAGACCTTCGAGCTCGCCTTCGCCAATAACGGCGCGATCTATTTCGACGATCCGACGCCGAAACAGGCTCTGCTCGACAACAACATCGCCTTCATCAACACGGTGAACAAGCAGATGGGCTCGCCCGCCCTGCCGGACACGCTGACCTTCGCCAGCGTCAGCGATCCCTCGATCGCGGCCGCGGCGATGAAGACGCTGTGATGGCCAGCGCGGCGATCACCATCGACGGCGTCGACAAGCGCTATATCGGGCGCGGCCGTGAAGTCGTCGCGCTCGACCATGTCTCGCTGGAGATCGAGGAGGGCGAATTCGTCGCCTTCGTCGGTCCTTCCGGCTGCGGAAAATCGACCCTGCTCAACATGATCGCCGGCATCATTCCGATGACGTCCGGCTCGATCATGCATGACGGCCGCAAGGTCACGGCCATCAACCGGCATGTCGGCTATCTGACCCAGGCCGACAGCGTGCTGCCCTGGCGCACCGTCGAGCAGAATGTCGGCCTGCC
>JBKBRD010000053.1:0-5710 GCA_046292405.1 Allobosea sp.
GCGCGCGAAGGTTTCGGAGAAATAGGCGTGGTCGCGGCTGAAGCGCTCGCAGATGGCGCGGTAGGCCGGATCCAGCTTCATCGCCATGTCCGCATCGGTCATGATCGGCATGACGCGGATCGTGGGATCCTCGGCGTCGACCGGCATGTCCTCCTCGCGGATGTCGATCGGCATCCACTGCCAGGCCCCGGCCGGCGACTTCTTCAGCTCCCACTCATAGCCGAACAGAAGGTCGAAATAGCCATTGTCCCAACGGGTCGGATGGGTGGTCCAGGCGCCTTCCAGGCCGGAGGTGACGGTGTCGCGACCGATTGAGCGGGTGCTGTGGTTCATCCAGCCGAAGCCCTGTTCGGCAATATCCGCGCCTTCCGGCGCGGGGCCGAGCAGCGCCGCATCGCCATTGCCGTGGGTCTTGCCGACGGTGTGGCCGCCGGCCGTCAGCGCCGCGGTCTCCTCATCGTTCATCGCCATGCGCAAGAAGGTCTCGCGGACATGGGCCGCCGTCCGCAGCGGATCGGGCACGCCGTTGACGCCCTGCGGATTGACGTAGATCAGGCCCATCTGCACGGCGGCGAGCGGGTTCTCCATGGTCGAGGCGTCCGTGAGGTCGCCATAGCGGCTGTCGGACGGCGCGAGCCATTCCTTCTCGGCGCCCCAGTAGATGTCCTTCTCCGGGTGCCAGATGTCCTCGCGCCCGAAGCCGAAGCCGAAGGTCTTCAGGCCCATCGACTCATAGGCGACATTGCCGGCCAGCAGGATCAGATCGGCCCAGCTGACCTTGTTGCCGTATTTCTTCTTGATCGGCCAGAGCAGGCGGCGCGCCTTGTCGAGATTGGCGTTGTCCGGCCAGGAGTTGAGCGGCGCGAAGCGCTGGTTGCCGGTGCCGCCGCCGCCGCGGCCATCGGCGAGGCGATAGGAGCCGGCCGCGTGCCAGGCCATGCGGATGAAGAGCCCGCCATAATGCCCCCAATCGGCCGGCCACCAGTCCTGGCTGTCGGTCATCAGCGCGTGCAGATCGCGCTTCAGCCCGGCGACGTCGAGCGTCTTCAAGGCCTCGCGATAGTCGAAGCCCTTCAGCGGGTTGGTCTTGCTGTCATGCTGATGCAGGATGTCGAGATTGAGCGCGTTCGGCCACCATTGCGGGCTCATGCCCTCGGCCTTGGTGACGGCGCCGTGCATCACCGGGCACTGGCCCCCGGGTCGCTGGTTCAAGCCATCCATGATTTCATCCCCGCTGATGTCGCCGCTACAGGTCGGCGCGGCCGGACGACGTCGCCCCGGCCAGACCCTCGATCGCCGGTGTTTATCACAGCTGTCGATAAAAATAATTTTGAATTTATAATAGTTCCGATAAGCTGCCCTTATGCTCGGAATCTCGATGAAACATCTGCGCTATTTCGATGCGCTCGCGCTTCAGCGGCATTTCGGACGGGCGGCGGAACTCTGCGCGATCTCCCAACCCGCCCTGTCGCTGCAGATCAAGGATCTCGAGGCGATTCTGGGGGCGAAGCTGGTGGAGCGCGGCGCCAGGCAGATCGAGCTGACGGCCTTGGGGGTGGCGTTCGCCGCGCGGTCGCGCGACATCCTGCACGCGGTCGACGAGTTGGCCGATCTGGCGAGAGCGTCGCGCGGCCCCTTGGCGGGGCGGCTGCGCATCGGCGTGATCCCGACGGTCGCGCCCTATCTGCTGCCGCGACTGATCAAGGATCTGGTCGGCCGGTATCCCGGCGTCGAACTGCATCCGCGCGAGGCGCTGACCCGCATCCTGCTCCATGATCTCACCGGTGGGCGGCTCGACGCCGCCATCGTCGCGCTGCCGCTTTCCGAGCCGTCTTTGACTGCCTTTACGCTCTTCCACGAGCAATTCGTGCTGGTGCGCCCGCGCGCCGATGCGGGCAAGCCGGCGCCGAGCCCGAGCATGCTGCGGGAGATGCGGCTGCTGCTGCTCGAGGAGGGCCATTGCTTCCGCGACCAGGCGCTCGAGCTCTGCGCCATGTCGCCGCTGGCGCCGCGCGCGCTGATGGAAGGCAGCTCGCTGTCGACGCTGGTGCAGATGGTTGGGGCCGGCATGGGCGTGACCCTGATCCCGGAGGTGGCGATGCCGGTGGAGACCCGCGGCGCCGCCGTCTGCGTCACCCGCCTCGATGCGCCGCAGCCGACCCGGACGATCGGCATGGTCTGGCGAAAGACCAATCCGTTGGCAGGGCAATTGGTCGATATCGCCGAACTCGTCCGTCGCGCCGGTCTTCTGGCGCTGGAGGAGGCGAGCTGCGCGCTCGAAACCAGCCCCGTCCCGGATTGAGAGCTTGCTCAGGCGCCGCGACACAGGCGAGCGCGAGGGTTCATCCCGATGTCGGGCGTCGATCCCGTCCGTAGGTGGTGCGGTCGAACGAGATACGGCGTCCGCTGCCGCGATCACACGGCCGGCCGCTTTTTCTGCAGACCCGCGCGGCGGCAATGGGCCACCAGATCGCCATGCTGATTATAGGCCCGGTGCAGGAAGGTCACGATGCCCGCATCCGGGCGCGAGCGACTGTCGCGCAACTCCACCACCTCCGACTCGACGCGGATCGTATCGCCGTGGAAGAGCGGCTTGGGAAACCGCACCTCGTCCCAGCCGAGATTGGCGATCGCCGTCCCCAGCGTGGTGTCGCCGACCGAGATTCCGACCATCAGTCCCAGGGTGAAAGCGCTGTTGACGATGCGCTGGCCGAACTCGGTCTGCGTGCGGCAATACTCCTCGTCCAGATGCAGATAAGCCGGATTATGGGTCAGCGCGCTGAACCAGACATTGTCGGCCTCGGTGATGGTGCGCCTGATCTCGTGGCGAAAGATCTGTCCGATCGACAGTTCCTCGAAATGCAGACCGGCCATGGCGCGTCCTCGCTTTTTTGAAGGTGGGGGATCGAAGCTCAGGCGCCCGTGAAGCGCGGCGGCCGCTTCCGCGAAAAGGCGTCCGAGCCCTCGCGGACGTCTTCGCTGGTCTGGAGCAGGCGCAGCATCAGCTGTTCGAGCCGCAATCCGGTCGCCAGATCGACGTCGCGACTGCGCAGCGCCAGTTCCTTCGCGGCCTGGACCGCGAGAGGGGCGTTGGCGCAGATGCGGGCGGCGTAATCGCGCGCGACCGGCATGACCTCTTCGGCCGCGACGACGCGATTGACCAGCCCCCAGCGCTCGGCGACGTCGGCGCCGACGGCGTCGCCGGTCAACAAGAGCTCCATCGCCAGCGCATGCGGCAATTGCTGGGTCAGACGCTGCGTCCCGCCATTGGCCGGGAACAGCCCGCGCTTGACCTCGGTCAGGCCGAAGCGGGCATGGCGGGCGGCGATGCGGATATCGGTCGCCAGCATCAAGGTCATGCCGCCGCCGAGGCAATCGCCATTGATCGCCGCAATCACCGGCTTCCAGAGTTCGAGGCCGCGATTGAGCAACTGGCCCTGCTGGGTCAGCATGACCTCGGCGAGAGGGGGCGCGTGCGCCGTGAAGCTCTTGATGTCGGCGCCGGCGGTGAAGGCCTTGTCTCCAGCGCCGGTGACGATCGCGGCGCGGATGCCGGGGTTGTCGCGAACCTCGATCCAGGCCTGCGACAGAGCCTTGTAATGCGCGGCGTCCATGGCGTTGCGGCGTTCGGGCCGGTTGATCGTAATGATCGCCAGCGCCTCATCCACAATCAGATCGATCGACATCGGCGCGCTCCCGGTCCCCGCAACGGCTCAGGCGACTGCGCGAGCATCGCGCAACGCTGCGATATCGGCCGGTGAGAAGCCGATCTCGCCCAGCACGGCGTCGGTATGGGCGCCGAGATCGGGCGGCGGCAGGCCGGGCTTGGCCGGCTCGCCGTCGAAGCGCACCGGCTGGCCGACGCCCTTCAGGCTGCCGCCCGTCGGATGCTCATACTCCAGCACGATGCCGCTCGCGGCGGTGTGGGGGTGTGCGAGCAGCTGCGCCAGCGAGTGGATCGGCGAGCAGGGGATGCCGGCGCGCGACAGAGTCTCATGCCAATGGGCGACCGTATCGGCCGCCAGCGCGGTCTGGACATGGCCCAGCGTGGCGGCGCGGTTGCGCACACGGTCGGCGTTGCTGCGGAAGTCGGGATGGTCGACGATCGCCTCCAGCCCGGCAGCCGCGCAGAATTTGCGCCAGAGATTGTCATTGGCGACGCCGATCATGATCGGCCCGTCCTCAGCTTCGAAGGCCTGGTAGGGGCACAGCGATTCATGGCTGGAGCCGCATTTGGCCGGCTGCACGCCCTTTTCCCAATAGGTCTGCAGATTGTAGCCCAGCAGCCCCATCGCCGTGTCGTAGAGCGAGACATTCACAGTGCCGGCCTCGCCGGTCACCTGGCGCTGGTAGAGCAGGGCGAGAATGCCGCTGAGCGCATGCGTGCCGGTCATCTGGTCGATCGGCGAGATCGGGCTGCGAATATGCCCGCCTGCCGCGTCGCCGGTCAGCGCCATCACGCCGCAGAACGCCTGCAGAATGACGTCGTAGCCCGGCGCGTCGCGCATCGGGCCGGTCCGTCCGAAGCCGGATATGCTGCAATAGATCAGCCGCGGATTGATCCGGCGCAGGGTCTGCGCGTCGATGCCGAGCCGCTCGACCACGCCTGTGCCATAGCTCTCGATCGCGATGTCGGCACTGGCGGCGAGCCGGTGCACGACCTCGCGGCCGGCCTGCGTCTTCAGGTCGACGGCGATGCTGCGCTTGTTGCGGTTGGCGCTGAGAAAGACCGCGCCCAGGCCGGGGGCGCGAAAGGGCGGCCAGCCGCGCGTCTCGTCGCCGCCGAGCGGCTCGACCTTGATCACCTCGGCGCCCATCTCGCCGAGATACTGGCAGCAGAGCGGCCCGGCGAGAACCTTGGTCAGGTCGAGAACCTTGATCCCTTGCAATGGCTTAGGCACGATCGATCTCCTGCGCCGCGATGCGGCGCGTCATGTCGCGACTGGACAGGCCGAAACGCCGGTCAGCGGCCTCACTTCTTCTCGATCTTGGCGATCTCGACGAGATCGACCCAGCGCCTGGCGTCCTCTTCGACATAGGCGGCGAGTTCGGGAGGCGTCGTCGACAGGATCTCGGAGCCGATCCTGTCGACGAAGGCGATCATCTCCGGCTCACGCAGCAGCGTGTTCAGGGCCGTGTTGAGGCGCTGCACGACGGCTGGAGGCGTGCCGGCCGGCGCGAAAGCCGCGACCCAGGCGACGATGTTGAAATCGGGCACGCCGAGTTCGATCACGGTCGGGATCGTCGGCAGGGTCGGGATGCGCTTGGGCCCGGTCACGGCGAGAACCTTGAACTTCTTCTCCTGCAGCATGCCGAGCGCGCTGGCGGGATCCGGGAAGAAGACGTCGATGCGCCCGCCGATCAGATCGGTCAGCGCCTGCGGCGAGCCGCGATAGGGCACGTGCACCATGTCGAAGCCGAGCCGCGCCTTGAGCAGTTCGCCCGAAGCCCGGCTGCCGGTGTTGCCGCTGCCATAGGTCAGCGCCGGGCTCGCCGCCTTGGCCGCCTTGACGAAGCCGGCGAAGTCGTCGGCCGGAAAATCGGGCCGCGTCGCCACCATGAAGGGGATGCGGATGATGCCGCCGATCGGGGCGAAATCCTTCTTGGGATCGTAGGGCAGTTGCCGGTAGATCGCCGGGTTGGCCGAATGGGTCGTGTTGGTGGTGACGAGCAGGGTGTAGCCGTCAGGCGGCGCGCCGGCGACCGTCCG
>JBKBRD010000053.1:5808-12792 GCA_046292405.1 Allobosea sp.
CATCCGCGCCGGCCTTGTTCTCGATGACGAAATTCTGGCCGAGCTGCTTTTGCAGCCCTTCGCCGACCTTCCGCGCGACCGCATCGGTGGCGCTGCCGGCCGGGAAAGGCACGACGATCGTCACGGGAGACTGCGGATAGGGTCCGGCCTGGGCGACGGCGGCGGTCGAGGCGGCGGCCATGGCGGCCACGGCGCAGAGCCGCCTGGCGATCTCGATGATCATGCTGTCTCTCTCCCGCGTGTTGTCGTTTTCGCTCTGGGCGGCTGTCAGCTTGCGGCGCGCAGGTCGTCGACCGCGTCCGCGCCCGGCGCGCCCGTCAGCCGGAAGCCGCGATAGCCATCGGCCGCGACCTCCTGGCAGATCTGACGATAGGCCCCGACCCCGCCGATATAGGGCATGAAGACCCGCGTCTTTCCCGGGATATTGGCGCCCATGTACCAGGAGTTCGCCTGCGGATAGAGCGTGCGGTGGGCGACCTCGTTGACATGGGCGACCCATGCGTCCTGCGCGTCCGGCTCGGGCTCGATCGTGCCGACCGCGCTCGCGCGCAGATGGGCGAGGCAATCGGCGATCCAGTCGACATGCTGCTCGATGGAGACGATGACGTTGCTCAGCACCGAGGGGCTGCCCGGCCCGGTGATGGTGAACAGATTGGGAAATCCCGCGCTCATCAGCCCCAGATAGGTCCGCGGTCCGGCCGCCCAGGCCTGCCGCAGCGCCACGCCATCGCGGCCGCGAATGTCGATGGCCGAGAGTGCGCCCGTCATCGCGTCGAAACCGGTGGCAAAAACGATGGCGTCGCAGGCGTAGTCCTGGCCGCCGACGCGCAGGCCGCCCCTGGTCAACGTTTCGATCGGCGCCTTGCGGACATCGACCAGGGTGACGTTGTCGCGGTTGAACGTCTCGTAATAGTCGGTGTCGACGCAGATTCGCTTGGCGCCGAGCGGGTGGTCATGCGGCAGCAACGCCTGCGCCAGCTCGGGATCGGTCACGGTCTGGCGGATCTTGGCGCGGACGAAGTCGGCGGCGGTGTCGTTGGCTTTGCTGTCGACCAGGATGTCGTTGAAGGCGTGCATGAAATTGGCGCCGCCCTTCTGCCAGCGACGCTCGTATTCGCTGAAACGCGCCTCCGCATCGACCTGGAGAGCGCCCTTGTCGCTGAATTCATAGATCGTGCCCGAGCGGGTCTCGGCGCGGGCGCGCTGGCGCAAGGCGGCGTAATCGCGCTTCCATGACTGCTCGTATTCCGCAGTCATGGCCCAGTTGCGCGCCGGCACGCTGAAATTGGGCGTGCGCTGGAAGATGGTGAGGCGGCGGGCCTGCGCCGCGATCGGCGGGATGGACTGGATCGCCGAGGAGCCCGTCCCGACGACGGCGACGTCCATCCCGGTGAAATCGACGCCCTCATGCGGCCATTGCCCGGTATGCAGGATCCTGCCGCGATAATCGCCCATGCCGGGGAAATCGGGCAGGCGCGCCGCCGACAGGCAGCCCGTCGCCATGATGCAGAAGCGCGCGACGATCGCCGCGCCATGCTGCGTCTGCAGTGTCCAGCGCGTACTGGCCTCGTCGAAGCGCGCCGAGGCGATGCGCGTGTCCAGCGCGATGTCGCGGCGCAGGTCGAAGCGATCGGCGACATGGTTGATGTAGCGCAGGATTTCGGGCTGAGCCGCGAAGCGCTCGCTCCAACGCCACTCCTGCTGCAGGTCCTCGTCGAATGAATAGGAATACTGCATGCTTTCGACATCGCAGCGGGCGCCGGGATAGCGGTTCCAGTACCAGGTGCCGCCGACATCCGAGGCCGCCTCGAAGACGCGCGCCCGGAACCCGAGTTTGCGAAGCCGGTACAGCATGTACAGCCCGGCAAAACCCGCCCCGACAATGGCGACTTCGAGCTGCTGCGTGTCGCCGGCGCGCTGCGCTGCGGCGTCGTTGGGGTCGGTCATGGGCCGCTTCTCCCTGGCCATGCGACGCCTGCCGCGTCGTCGTTGCCCGCAGGCTAGCGCAAAACACGAAATGGTCAAACCATTTGACGATTAGCTTTGCGGCGCGTTAACCCTCTGCACCTGCGGGCCTGCGACTACCTGGGAGATCGAGATCATGAAGCTGCGTTCCCTGCTCTTCGTCCCCGCCGACAGCGAGCGGAAATTCGCCAAGGCCCAGGCGAGCGGCGCCGACGGCCTGATCCTCGATCTCGAGGATGCGGTCGCGCCGCCGCGCAAGGCCGAGGCCCGCGCCCTGGTGCAGGGCATGCTGGCGACGGGCGGAGAGCGGCCGTGGAGCTTCTGGGTTCGCGTCAACGCGCTCGACACCGGGTTGACGCTGGACGATCTCTCGGCCGTGGTTCGGCCGGGCCTCGACGGCATCATGGTGCCGAAAGCCAATGGCGCGGCCGATATCGTCCGGATCGGCCATTATCTCGACGCGCTCGAAACCCGCAGCGGCATGGCGCGCGGCGCCGTCAAGATCATCGTCGTCGCCACCGAAACAGCCACGGCCATGTTCAATCTCGGCAGCTACGCACCGGCGCATGAGCGGCTGGCGGGGCTGACCTGGGGGGCGGAAGATCTCGGCGCGGTCGTCGGCTCCAGCATCAACAAACAACCCGATGGCGACTGGACCCAGCCCTACCGCGTGGTGCGTTCGCTGTGCCTGTTTGCGGCCGCCGCCGCCGAGGTCGCCAGGATCGACACGCTCTATGCCGACTTCCGCGACCCGGAAGGACTCGAGGCGAGCTGCCTCGCCTCGCAGCGCGACGGCTTCACCGGCCGGATCGCGATCCATCCCGACCAGGTCGAGACGATCAATCGCTGCTTCTCGCCCTCCGCCGACGATCTGGCCCAGGCGAAGCGCATCGTCGCGGCCTTCGACGCCGATCCCGGCATCGGCACGATCGGGATCGACGGCAAGATGTATGACATCCCCCATCTCAAGCTGGCCCGCCGCATCGTGGCGGCGGCGGAGGGGTAAGCCTGCGTTACTCCAGCGGCAGGTCGGTATCCTCGCGCGCCTTCGACATGGCGCGCGTCGCCTGGACGTGGCGTTGCATGCGACGGAAGGCGGCGGCGCCATCGCCGGCCTCGATCGCCGCGATGATCTTCTCATGCGCCTTGACGACCTCGCCGCGCAAAGTCGGCGTGTCGTATTCCTCGATCACCGTGGACACCATCACGCCGTATGAGATCGAATAGAGGAAGGCTGCGAGCAGATCGTTGCGGCTCGCGGCCGCGACGGCGTTGTGCCATTCGATGTTGATGGCGGCGAATTGCTGGCGGTCGCCGAGCGCATGCGCCATCTCGTCGTTGAGCTCACGCAGGCGCGCGACATCGGCGTCGCTGCGCCGCTCCGCCGCCAATTGCGCCAGCGACGGCTCCAGCGTCTCGCGGGTTTCCTGGAGCGCCCGCAACGACAGCCTGCGCCCGCGCACGAACTGGGTGATGAAATGCGCCATCACCTCGTTGCCCGGCCGGCTGACGATATTGCCGCCAAGGCGCCCGAGCCGCGTCTTCACCAGCCCCTCGACTTCGAGTTTTCGCAGCGCCTCGCGCACCGAGCCGCGGCTGAGGCCGGTCTGGGTCACCAGTTCCCGTTCGGTCGGCAGGCGCGAGCCTTCGACCATCGCGCCGTCGAGGATGGTCTGGCGCAATCGGTCGGCAAGGACTTCATAGGATTTCTGGACCGAAATCCGTCCCAGCACCGGCTCCGGGGCGCTCTCGGGCTTTGTCATCGACATCCTCGTTCGGTTTCTCGCCCAGGGCGGCTATGCCAGAACTGCTATAATGCCCCAATGGTAAGAGCAAATCCTACCAATCAGGATCGGCATCCGCTCCCACCATGTCCCGCGTGTGTTCGCCGAGATGGGGCGGCGCGCGGCGCGTGACATGGCGCCAATCGCTCCAATCCCCCGCCGGCCGCAACAGTCGCAGCGTCTCTCCGTCGGATTCGGCGTGGTGTTGGAAGAAGCCGGTCGCGTTCAGGTGCGGATCGTCGAGCAGTTCGTCCAGCGTCCGCATCGCGACCACGGTCAGGCCGGCCGCGCGCAGCAGCTTGAGCCAATGCTCGGTCGCCTGCTCGCGCGTCACCGCGGCGATCAGCGCAAACAGCTCATCGCTATGGCGCGTCCTCGCCGCCATGTCGCTGAGCCGCGCATCCGCCGCCAGGTCGCCGTCGCGGCCGATGGCCTTAAGGAAGGCGCGCCATTGCGCGTCCGTATAGATCATGCAGCAGATGTGGCCGTCCAGCGTCGGAAACGGACCGCGATCGCGCACCATCAGGCGCGGATAACCCATCGGCCCGCGCGCCGGGACGAAGCTTTTTCCGAAGAGATGGTCGCCGAACAACAGGCCCGCCAGCGTCTCGAACATGGGGACGCCGAGCTCGCAGCCGCGCCCCGTCCGCTCGCGGCGGAACAGCGCGGCGCTGATCAGGCCAAAGGCGTAAAGCCCGACTGTCCGGTCGGCGAGGTTGGCCGGCACATAGCGCGGGCGCCCGTCCGTGCTGCGGCCCATCAGATCCGCGAGCCCGGAGATCGCCTGGATGAGGTCGTCGAAGGCGCCCTCCTCGGCATAAGGACCGCCCTGGCCGAAGCCGAACAGCCCGGCATAGATCAGCCTGGGGTTGAGCGGCGCCAGCACCGCGTAATCCAGCCCGAGCCGCGCCATCGCCTGCGGTCGCATCGAATGCACCAGAATATCGGCTTTGCCCGCGAGCCGCAGCAAGGCGTCGCGATCCGCAGGCTGCTTCAGATCGAGCACCACGCTGCGCTTGTTGCGGTTGAGGTGGAGGAACAAGGGTCCGCGATCGGCTCCCGGCGGCGCCCCGACCTTGCGCAGCACATCGCCCTCGGGCGGCTCGATCTTGACGACGTCGGCGCCGAGATCGGCCAGGAGCTGCGTCGCCAACGGACCCATGACGATCGCCGTGAGATCGAGCACGCGCACGCCGGCCAGCGGCGCGCGATCGGCTTGCGCGGCCTCGCTCACGAGACGACGCGGACGAGCTGCTTGCCGAAGTTGCGGCCCGCCATCATCCGCAGAAACGCCTCGGGAACGCGCTCGAACCCGTCGAGAATATCCTCGCGGGTCTGGAGCTTGCCTTCGCGACGCCACAGGCTCAGGCGCGCCGCCGCCTCGTCGCGGCGATGCCACCAGTCGAAGACGACGAGCCCCTGGATCATCGCCCGCGTCACCACCAGCCGCGACGAGGCGCGCAGTCCGATGTCCTCCTGCTCGAAATCATTGGCCAGCGCGATGCGCCCGCAGATCACGACACGCGCCGCCACGGCGAGATTGCGCAGCACGGCGTCATGGATCGGCCCGCCGGTGTTGTCGAAGAAGACGTTGACGCCATTGGGCGCCAACGCCGCGATGGCGCCCGTCATGTCGTTGGTGGTCTTGTAGTTGATCGTCGCGTCGAAGCCGACCGAGCGGCACCATTCCAGCTTGTCGTCCGAGCCGGCGATGCCGATGACGCGAGCCCCGCACAGCTTGCCGATCTGCCCGACGATCTGGCCGACTGCGCCCGACGCCGCCGAGACGATCATGGTGTCGCCGGGTTTCGGCCGGCCGATCTCGAGCGTGCCGATATAGGCGGTCAGCCCGGGCATGCCGAGCCATGAGAGGGTGGCCTGCGGCGGCGCCTGATCGGGATCGACCTTGTTGACACGGGCCGCGCCGGGCAGATCCGGGGTGAGCACCGCATATTCCTGCCAGCCCACGCCCATCGCCTCGGCGATGTCGCCGGGCTTCCAGTCCGGATGGTTCGAGGCCACGACCTCGCCGACGCCCCCGCCCTGCATCACCTCGCCGACGCCGACGCCCTTGGCGTAGTTGGCGGCCGGGCTGATCCGGCCGCGCATATAGGGGTCGAGCGAAAGCCATTGCGTCCTGATCAGGATCTGGCCTGGGCCGGGCTGGGGCATCTCGGCCTCGTGCAGGCTCCAGGTGTCGAGCTGGGCTGCTCCTTGCGGATGCGCAGCGAGGCGCCATTGGCGGTTGATCATGCGGGCTCCTGGTCACGGGCGACCGCCAAGACTTGGCACGCGATCCGTCGATGAGAAAGGGCGAAGGCGTCTTGCCTTAGCAGTATCCGGACCGGCCGCGCGGCCGTGTCCGGAACGGCGGCCCCGTCTTGGCGCGATACGGGAAGGCTCAGCCCTTGACGAGCGGGCACGCCGCCGGGTCGGCCTTCTGGAAGGCCTGCTCGCCGGGAATGGTGGAGAGCTGCTCGTAGAGATCCCATTCGCCCTTGGAGGCGGCCGGAGCCTTGACCCTGAAGACATACATGTCGCGAACGACGCGGCCATCCTCGCGGATCGCGCCGTTCCTGGTCATGAAGTCGTTGATCGGGGTCTCCTTCATCTTGGCCGCGACCTTCGCCGTGTCGTCGGCGCCCACCGCCTGCACCGCCTTGAGATAATGCATCACGGCGCCATAGGCGCTGCCCTGAACCATGTTCGGCATCTTCTTGAAACGCTCGAAATAGCGCTTGGCGAAGGCGCGGGTCTCATCGGTCTGGTCCCAGTAGAAGGGGGCGGTCACGAGCAGGCCCTGCGCCGACGCCAGGCCGATGCCCTTGACGTCGTGCAGCGTCAGGCTGAGCGCGGCCAGCTTCTGCTTGGGGCGGATGCCGAATTCATCGGCCTGCTTGACGATGTTGGCGACGTGGGCCGTCGTCGTCGCCAGGGCGATCACGCTGGCGCCGGAGCCTTGCGCCTTCAGCAGGTCCGACGCGAAATCCGTGGTGTCGAAGGGATGGCGCGTCGAGCCGACGACCTTGCCGCCGGCGCCTTCGATGATCGCCGCGGTGTCGCGCTGGACATTGTGGCCATAGGCATAGTCCACCGTCATGAAATACCAGTTCTTCTCGCCGGCATCGTTGTAGAACTTCGTCACCCCCAGCGCCTGGCTGTAGTTGTTGTAGGTCCAGTGGATGCCATAGGGGCTGCAGGCCTTGCCCGTGAGGTCGCTGGATGCCGAGCTCAG
>JBKBRD010000054.1:0-4304 GCA_046292405.1 Allobosea sp.
GGATTCGCGCGCCAAGGCCGCGACCTCCTCGGCCGGGCGCGCCGCCAGCGTATTCTGGATCGGCACCGCCAGCAGGCCCTGCGCCAGCCCTTTGAAATGCGCGAGCGTGGCGCGGGCGTCCTTGGTCGAGAGCAGACCGGCGATCATCACCAGCGGGGCCGGGTTGCGGTCGGCGAGATCGGCCATGGCCTGGGCCAGCACGCGGCCGCCATCGGGGTTATGCCCGCCATCGAGCCAGAGCTCGGCTCCCGCGGGCAGCAGATCGACGAGATGGCCACGCGCCAGTCGCTGCAGACGCGCCGGCCAGTCGGCCGTGAGCATGCCCTTCTCGAAAGCCCCGGCCGCCAACCGGCCATAGCCGGCAGCCCGCAGGGCGGCGATGGCGGTTCCGGCGTTGATGTGCTGATGGCGCCCGGCCAAGCGCGGCAAAGGCAGGTCGAGCAGGCCGTCCTGATCTTCGTAGACCAGCCGCCCGCCGGCCTCGTGAACGCTGAAATCCTGCGCGCCGATCAGGATTTTGGAGGCGCCGACGCGCTCGGCCGCGGCTTCGAGCACGGCGGTCGGCTCCGGCTCCTGCGGCGCGATGACGGCGGGCGCGCCGCGTCTTGAAAATCCCGGCCTTTTCGCCGGCGATCTTGGTGACGGTTCCGCCGAGATATTCGGCATGGTCGAGCGAAATCGGCGTCACCACCGCGCAGGCGGGATGGTCGATGACATTGGTGGTGTCGAGCCGCCCGCCCAGCCCGGTCTCGAGCAGCACGACATCGGCCTTGTGCTCGAGGAAGAGCAGGAAGGCCGCGGCCGTGGTGATTTCGTAGAAGGTGATCGGCTCGCCCGCATTGGCGCGCTCGCAGCGCTCCAGCGCCGCGACCAGCACCGCCTCGTCGACGAAGCGCCCGCCGCCCTTGGCGCCGAGCCGGATGCGCTCGTGGAAGCGCACCAGATGCGGCGAGGTGTAGACATGGACGCTGAGCCCGGCCGCCTCCAAAATCGCCCGCATGAAGGCGATGGTCGAGCCCTTGCCATTGGTGCCGGCGACATGAATCACCGGCGGCAGGCGCTTGTGCGGATCGCCCAGCCGCTCGAGCAGCCTGAGGCTGCGCCCGAGCGAAAGATCGATCAGCTTGGGATGCAGCGCCATGAAGCGCGCCAGAAGCGTGTCGGACGACCCCATCGCGCGCTCGGATTTCCGCCTGTCTACGAACTCAGACGGCCTCGGCGACCGGCGCCGCCGCCGGGGCGGCAGGCTCGCTCTCGACAGCCGGCTGGCGGGTGAAGATGCGGCCCAGCCGCGCCAGCGTGGCGGGGATCTCGTGACGGTGGATGACCATGTCGACCATGCCGTGATCCTTGAGATATTCGGCGCGCTGGAAGCCGTCCGGCAGCTTTTCGCGGATGGTCTGCTCGATCACGCGCGGCCCGGCGAAGCCGATCAGCGCGCCGGGCTCGGCGATGTGGATGTCGCCCAGCATGGCGTAGGAGGCGGTGACGCCGCCGGTGGTCGGGTTGGTCAGCACCACGAAATAGGGCAGCCCCGCCTTGCGCAGCCGGCGCACCGCCACGGTGGTGCGCGGCAGCTGCATCAGCGAGAGAATGCCCTCCTGCATGCGCGCCCCGCCCGATGCGGCGAAGACGACATAGGGCGTGCGCTTCTCGAGCGCGGTCTCGGCGCCCTTGATGAAGGCCTCGCCCGCCGCCATGCCGAGCGAGCCGCCCATGAAGTGGAAATCCTGGACGGCCAGCGTCATCGGCAGGCCATGGACCCGGCCATAGCCGACCTTGAAGGCGTCAACCGCGCCGGTCTTGGCGCGGGCGTCCTTCAGCCGGTCGACATAGCGCTTCTCGTCGCGGAATTTCAGCGGATCGACCGCCACCTCGGGCAGCGGCACGTCGAGCCATTTGCCTTCGTCGAAGGTCATGCGCAGCCGGTTGACCGCGGTGACGCGCAGATGGTGGTCGGAGCCGGGAATGACGAAGCCATTGGCCTCGACATCCTTGTGAAAGACCATCTGTCCGGAATCCGGGCATTTGATCCAGAGATTTTCCGGCGTCTCGCGCTTGAACAGCGTCTTGATGCGCGGCCGAACGACTTCGGAGATCCAGTTCATCGCTTCGCTCCAGCTGGCGTCTTGCCGCTCAGGCGGCCTTGGCGACGCGGCGCACGCCGGCCGCCAGTTCCGCCACCAGCGAGGTGACAGCCGAAACCGTCTTTTCCGTGGCCTTGCCCTCGCTGTCGAGCGACAGCCTGACGCGCTCGACCAGAGCGGAGCCGACCACGACGCCATCGGCGCCGCGCGCGATCGCCTCGGCGTCATCGGCGGTCTTGACGCCGAAGCCGACGGCGACGGGAAGATCGGTGTGGCGCTTGATCCGGGCGACGGCCTCGCCGACCGCGTCGTAGCTGGCGATGGTGCCGCCGGTGATGCCGGTCATCGAGACGTAATAGACGAAGCCCGAGGTGTTCTGCAGCACCTTGGGCAGGCGCTTGTCGTCGGTGGTCGGCGTCGCCAAGCGGATGAAGTTCACCCCTGCGGCCAGCGCCGGCAGGCACAGCTCGACATCCTCTTCAGGCGGCAGGTCGACGACGATCAGCCCATCGACGCCGGCGAACTTCGCATCCTGCAGGAAGCGCTCGACGCCATAGACATAGATCGGGTTGTAATAGCCCATCAGCACGATCGGCGTGTCGTGGCCGGCCTTGCGGAAGGCGGCGACCATTTCCAGCGTCCTGTGAAGGGTCTGGCCCGCCTTCAACGCGCGCTGACCGGCGAGCTGGATCGGAATTCCGTCCGCCATCGGGTCGGTGAAGGGCACGCCGAGCTCGATGATGTCGGCGCCGGCGCCGGGCAAGGCGTGCAGGATCGCCGTCGCCGTGTCGAAATCGGGATCGCCCGCCGTGACGAAGGTCACCAAGGCGGCCCGGCCCTGATTGGCGCAGGCGGCGAAGCGGGTCTGGATGCGGGTGTGGCCGGTCATTGTCATGGCAGAGCGGTTAGCATGGCCGGGGCGGGCTTGGCGAGAGGACAGGTGGGCGAAGCGCTGGGGGACGACCGACTTCGATTGTGCGGCAAAAGGGCTGAAGCTATAGTGACATCACTACATTGGAGGCAGGGCGATGGCCAAGACCGTATCGGCCGCCGAGGCCAACAGGGATTTCTCCAAGCTGATGCGTCTGGCGGCGTCCGGCGAGGAGGTGATCGTCACCTCGCGCGGGCAGCCCAGGATCAAACTCGTCAGAATCGAGCTGGAGGATGATGAAGCGATCGGCCGGCGCAAGGCTTTCGACCTGTTGACCGAGCGGCTGAAGCACAGGCCGATCCTCGACCTGCCGCGCGCGACACGCGACGACATGTATGAATGACGTGGGCCGCATCGCCTTCGACACCAATATTCTCGTCTATGCGCTGGGCTTAAACGATGTCGGCCGCGCCGAGAAAGCCCGGGCCCTCCGCGAGGCGATAGGGCCGGAGCGCGCGCTCATTCCGGCGCAGGCGCTGGGCGAGCTCTTCCATGTGATGGTCGGGAAGTTCAGACAGGACCGCGCGGACGCGGCCCGCATCTGCGAACTGTTGGCCGCCGGCGCAACCGTGACGGCGGCGAGCGAAACGACGTTCATCGAGGCCGTCCGGCACGCGGCGAGCCATGGCGTTCAATTCTGGGACGCGCTGATTTTGCTGACGGCGGCGCAGGCAGGCTGCATCGCCCTCCTCTCCGAGGACATGCAGCATGGCTTCGTGCATCGCGGCGTGACCGTGATCAATCCCTTCGTCGATCCCGCCCACCCGCTGCTGGCGGATGCGCTGCGGCACCACCGCTGACGTCGGTTTGACCTGCCGGACGCCCTGTCTCGCGACAGGGCTCCTCAGGCTACGGGTTGGAGATGATGATGAGCCAAGCTCGCAGCAGGCCCGCGCTCCTCACATCCCGCCCAGGATCTCCGCCACCTGCGGGATGTCCTTGTCGCCGCGACCGCAGAGATTCATCACCATCAGATGGTCCCTGGGCAGTTGCGGGGCGAGGTCGATGACCTTGGCCAGCGCATGCGCCGGCTCCAGCGCCGGGATGATGCCCTCGAGCTTGGAGCAGAGCTGGAAGGCGTCGAGCGCCTCCTGGTCGGTCGCGGAGATATAGCTGACCCGGCCGGAATCATGCAGCCAGGCGTGTTCGGGGCCGATGCCGGGATAATCGAGCCCGGCCGAGATCGAATGTGCGTCGGTGATCTGGCCGTCATCGTCCATCAGCAGATAGGTGCGGTTGCCATGCAGGACGCCGGGCTTGCCCCCGGTGAGCGAGGCGGCGTGCAG
>JBKBRD010000054.1:4485-12762 GCA_046292405.1 Allobosea sp.
TGGAAATCGCGCACCATGGCCGGGTAGGGATGCGGGCCCGCCGCCGTGCCGATGCAGTAGAAGGTGGTCGCGACATTGGTCACCCAGTCGCGCAGCGCCTCGTTCATCGCGTCCTTCAGCGTCTTCGAGCCGGATTGCACCGGCACGACCTCGGCGCCGAGCATCTTCATGCGGAAGACGTTGGGCTTCTGCCGCTCGACGTCGACGGCGCCCATATAGACGATGCATTCGAGCCCGAAACGGGCGCAGAGCGTGGCGGTGGCGACGCCGTGCTGGCCGGCGCCGGTCTCGGCGATGATGCGCTTCTTGCCCATGCGCCGCGCCAGCAAAATCTGGCCGAGCACGTTGTTGACCTTGTGCGCGCCGGTATGGTTCAGCTCGTCGCGCTTGAAATAGATCTTTGCGCCGCCGAGATGCTCGGTCATGCGCTCGGCGTAGTAGAGCGGCGAGGGCCGGCCGACATAATGCTTCAGATAGGAAGCCATGTCCTTCTGGAAGCTCTCGTCGCCCTTGGCCTCCTCATAGGCCTGCTCCAGCGAGAGCACGAGCGGCATCAGCGTTTCCGCGACGAACCGGCCGCCGAACAGGCCGAAATGCCCGTTTTCATCCGGGCCGGAGCGGTAGGTGTTGGGGTTCTGCGGCGCGTTCATGTGATGGCTGCCTTCGCTACGCTCAAGCTGTTGTCTGCGGCTGCGGCGCGCGCAGCTGCAATGAAATCCGTGATCCTGCCGATATCCTTGACGCCCGGCGCGGATTCGACGCCCGTGGAGACATCGACGCCGCCCGGCCGCGTCATGCGGATCGCAGCGCCGACCGTCGCCGGATCGAGCCCGCCCGATAACATGAAGCGCAAGCCAGGGTCGAGGCCGGCCAGAACGCGCCAGTCGAAGGTCCGGCCATGGCCGCCTGGGTAGGCGGCGTCGCGCGGCGGCTTGGCGTCCAGCAGGATCAGATCGGTTATCGGCCGATAAAGCGCGATCGCGTCGAGATCGGCGGCTTCCGAAATGCCCAGGGCCTTCATGATCCGGACCCCGGTCGCGGCCCTGATCGCGGCGACCTGCTCCGGTGTCTCGGAGCCATGCAGCTGCAGCCAGTCCGGCCTGACCCGCGCGACCAGCTCGGCTGCCTGCCGAGGCGTCGGATCGACCATCAGCGCCACGATTCCGGCCCGACTGCGCGCCAATTCCGCGAGCGCAGCCGCCTGCGCCGGCTCGACATAGCGCGGGCTTTTCGGGTGGAACACCAGCCCGACCATGTCCGCGCCCGCATCGAGCGCCGCAGCCATCGTCGCCGGCGTCGACAGGCCGCAGATCTTCACCAGGAATTGCTGTGCGCGCGCATTCATTCCGGCTCTCTAGCACGATCGCGGCCGCCGCCGCACTTGCGACATGATCGCCCGCAAAGCCATTCTGGCGGAAGCCGGAACTGAAGCCGGCGCCGGGGATTGGGCGGGGCATGGGGCGGCGCGGATTCACGTTACTGGCAGGGGTGCTCGCGGCGCTTGGCGTCGCGGCGGCCGGTTTCTATCTGATGAGCCAGCCGCGCACCCTGAAACTGGCGGTCGGGCCGCTCGGCTCGGAAGATGCGCGCATGGCCGCCGGCTTCGTGCAGGGACTCAACCGCGAGAAATCGAAGATCCGGATCAGGCTCGTGCTGACGGAGGGCTCGGCCGAGAGCGCCCGCAAGGTCGATGAGGGCGAGGTCGAGCTCGCCATCGTCAGGCCCGACATCGCCCTGCCCGCCAAGGCCGACACCGCGCTGATCACCCGCCGCTCCTTCCCCTTCTTCATCACCCGCAAGGAAAGCGGCATCGGCCGCATCGCCGATCTGCGCGGCCGCCGGATCGGCGTGGTGCGCAACCCCATGGGAAATATCGACCTGCTCAAGCTGGTGCTGTCGCAATACGAGGTCGGCCCCGACGAGGTGCAGATCGTCGGTCTGACGCCCGACGAGATCGCAGCGGCGGGACGCGCCGGCACGATCGACGCCTTCTTCTCGATCAACGCCATCGGCGCCCGCACCGGCAGCGACGGCGGCAACCGGCTGCGGGCCGGCTTCGGCGAGGAGCCGGTGCTGATCCCGGTGCGGGAGGCCGATGCGATCGCGGCGCGGGTGCGCACCATCGAGACCGGGGAGATCGTCCGCGGCGCGCTCGGCGGCGACCCGCCGCGCCCGTCCGAAAACCTGCCGACCATCGCGATCACCTCGCGCCTCGTCGCCTCGCAGGATCTCGACGAGGAGATCGTCGGCGATCTCGTCGGCGCCATACTGGGATTGCGCGTCACGCTGGCGGCCGAGCTGCCGCTGATCCAGGGGCTGGAGACCCCGGCGACCGACAAGGACGCGCCGCTGCCGGTGCATGTCGGCGCGGCCGCCTATATCGACGGCGAGCAGAAGACCTTTTTCGAGCGCTATGGCGACTGGTTCTATCTCGGGGTGATGGCGCTCTCGATGGTCGGGACGGGCGGCGCCACGCTGCTCGGGCGCGAGAGCGCGGCGCGGCGGCGCAAGGCGATGGCGGGGCTCGACGAGTTGCTGGCGCTGCTGCCGGCGATCAGGCTCTGCGAGGACGATGCCGAGCTGACAGGCTTCGAGGGGCGGGCCGACGCGATCCTGAGCCGGGTTCTCGGCGACTTCGCCAAGGGCGATCTCGACGGGTCGGGGCTCGCCGCCTACCGTCTGGTGATGGACCAGGTCGGGCGCGCGGTGGCGGAAAGACAGCGGCTCCTGGCCGAGGCGTAAAGGAAGATCGCACGGTTGCGCAGGCCGAGGTTGCCGAATTGGCCTCTAAGGTTTATGTGCAGCGCAGCGAATTCCAGTTTCCTCGTGAACGGGCTGCGCCGGCAGGGCTTCGATCCTCGCCGGCTTGTGGCCATGAAAAAGGCCCTCTCCGCATGTCCATGCGCAATATCGCCATCATCGCCCACGTCGACCACGGCAAAACCACGCTGGTCGACAAGCTGCTGCAGCAGTCCGGCACCTACCGCGACAACCAGCGCATCATCGAGCGCGTGATGGATTCCAACGATCTCGAAAAGGAGCGCGGCATCACCATCCTGGCCAAGGCGACCTCGGTCGTCTGGAAGGATACGCGCATCAACATCGTCGACACCCCCGGCCACGCCGATTTCGGCGGCGAGGTCGAGCGCATCCTGAACATGGTCGACAGCGCCATCGTGCTGGTCGACGCCGCCGAGGGCCCGATGCCGCAGACCAAGTTCGTGGTCTCGAAGGCGCTGAAGCTCGGCCTGCGGCCGATCGTGGCGATCAACAAGGTCGACAAGCCCGACGCCCGCGTCACCGAAGTGATCAACGAGGTGTTCGACCTGTTCGCGGCGCTCGACGCCACCGACGAGCAGCTCGACTTCCCGATCCTCTACGGCTCGGGCAAGCAGGGCTGGATGGCGCATTCGCCCGAAGGTCCGCAGGACCAGGGGCTGGCGCCGATGTACGATCTCATCCTCAGCCATGTGCCGGAGCCGCGCATCGAGGAAGGGCCGTTCCGCATGATCGGCACGCTGCTCGAGGCCAACCCCTATCTCGGCCGCATCATCACCGGCCGCGTCGTCTCCGGCTCGGCCAAGCCGAACCAGCAGATCAAGGTGCTTTCGGGCGACGGCACCGTGGTCGAGACCGGCCGCATCACCAAGATCCTCGCTTTCCGCGGCCTCGAGCGCACCCCGATCGAGGAAGCGATCCCCGGCGACATCGTCTCCATCGCCGGTCTGGTGAAGGGCTCGGTCGCCGACACCTTCTGCGACCCCTCGGTCGAGACGCCGATCAAGGCCCAGCCGATCGATCCGCCGACGGTCTCCATGACCTTCATGGTCAACGATTCGCCGCTGGCCGGCACCGAGGGCGACAAGGTCACCACCCGCGTCATCCGCGACCGCCTGTTCAAGGAGGCCGAGGGCAATGTCGCGCTGAAGATCGAGGAAGCCTCCGACAAGGACAGCTACATCGTCTCCGGCCGCGGCGAATTGCAGCTCGCCATCCTGATCGAGCAGATGCGCCGCGAGGGCTTCGAGCTCGGCGTCTCGCGCCCGCGCGTCGTGCTGAAGCGCGACACGGACGGGCAGCTGCTGGAGCCGATCGAGGAGGTCATCATCGACGTCGACGAGGAGCATTCCGGCGTCGTCGTGCAGAAGATGTCCGAGCGCAAGGCCGACATGCTGGAGATGCGCCCCTCCGGCGGCAATCGCCTGCGCCTGATGTTCCATGCGCCGACGCGCGGGCTGATCGGCTATCAGGGCGAGCTCCTGACCGATACGCGCGGCACGGCGATCATGAACCGGCTGTTCCACGACTATCTCCCCTATAAGGGCGAGATCGGCGGGCGCCGCAACGGCGTGCTGATCGCGATGGAGACCGGTGAGGCCGTGGCCTATGCGCTGTGGAACCTCGAAGACCGCGGCCCGATGATGATCGAGCCCGGCTGGAAGGTCTATCAGGGCATGATCGTCGGCGAGCACACCCGCGAGAACGATCTCGAAGTGAACGTGCTCAAGGGCAAGAAGCTGACCAACATCCGCACCACCTCGAAGGACGAAGCGGTGCGCCTGACCCCGCCGATCCGCATGACGCTGGAGCGTTCGCTCGCCTGGATCGACGATGACGAGCTGGTCGAGGTGACGCCGAAGTCGATCCGCCTGCGCAAGGCCGTGCTCGACCCCAACGAGCGCAAGCGCTCGCAGAAGATGAAGGCCGAGGTGGCCTGAAGGGCGGCTTCACCGGCCCCTCTGGGTTGACAGGTTCAAGCAGGGCGCCGACCAGCGCCCTGCTTTTTCTTGGCGGATGCCAAGCGGCCCGGAGTCGACGCGCCAAGATCCTTCAGCGTAGCGATCTGGACAGTTCGACCACTGGGGAACTCGGCTGTAATCTTCAGCGTGCCGCCCAAGGCGCTGACATAGTCCCGCAACGTCGACAGCAACAAGTCGGCGCGTCGCTCGATCCGGGAAATGCTCTCCTGCTCCATGTCGAGCGCCTTGGCGACCGTGGATTGCGTGAGTCGAAGAGCCCTTCTGACCTCACGCAAAGTCATGATCTCATCCGCCATCCGTGCGGTTTCCGCCTCGATGCGTTGCCGCCGTTCCGTCGGCAGCGCTGCCATCACATCCGTGAGCGTGCGGCCCATCGATGGTCTCCTTCGCGTCGTTACGGGCGATATTTGGCGAAACGCCTGTCCGCGAGCGATATCAGCTCCTTGTAGAACCGCCTCTCGTCCTGCCCCTGCTTATCGCCGGCCGCCAGCACGATCGCATTGCGCGCGGGGTCGAACGCATAGGCGATCCGCCACACCTGACCCTCGAACTTCAGCCGAAGCTCTTTCATGTTCGGGTAGGCCGATCCCTTCAGATGGTCCGCATGGGGCCGCCCCAGCTGGGGACCGAACCGCGCCAAGAGCCCGGCTTTCGCCAGGATCTGATCCTGCAGATCGGGAGGGTGACGCTCGAACTCCACATCGAACTCATCGTCGAAAATCACTACCCACACAGTCCACCCGCCTGCAGTCACTTGAATGCCGGACGCAGGAACAGACAGCTATCGCTCGAAGATGACATCGAGAATATATGACGTCAAGATCATATTCTTGCGGCTTGCTGCAGTCGCTTCTGCAGGCGAAAGCGCCGGTCAGGTTTGCGCCTTTCATCATTGCCGCACAGGTCGCCATCTGCTCCTGTGCCGGCGGCTTCGACTCAGGATGAAACCCCATGCAATTTCGCAATCTCGGCCGCTCCGGCCTGCGCGTCTCGCTGATCGGCCTCGGCTGCAATAATTTCGGCGGGCGGATCGATCTCGATGCGACGCGCAAGGTCGTCGACGCCGCCATCGAGAACGGCGTCACCCTGTTCGACACCGCCGACATCTATGGCGAGCGCGGCGGCTCGGAGACGTGCCTCGGCCAGGTGCTGGGGGTGCGGCGCAAGGACGTCGTGCTCGCCAGCAAATTCGGCATGAGGATGTTTCATGGCGGCCAGGGCGGGTCGCGCCGCTACATCCTGAACGCGGTGGAGGAGTCGCTGACGCGGCTCAAGACCGACTGGCTCGACCTCTACCAGTTCCACACGCCCGATCCGCTGACGCCTATCGACGAGACGCTGCGCGCGCTGGAGGATCTCGTGCGCCAGGGCAAGGTGCGCTATGTCGGCTGCTCCAACATGCCGGCCTGGCAGATGGCCGATGCGCAATGGACCGCGCGGGATCTCGGCCTGCCGGGCTTCGTCTCCTGCCAGGACGAGTACAGCCTGCTCGCGCGCGGCGCCGAGCGCGAGCTGATCCCGGCCGCCAGCCGGTTCGGCCTGGGGCTGCTGCCCTATTACCCGCTCGCCAATGGCGCGCTCACCGGCAAATATCGCCGCAATGCGCCGATGCCCGAGGGCGCGCGGCTGACCAAGCTGCCCGAGCGCGCCGACAAGATCTTCAGCGAAGCGAACTGGGGGAAGATCGAGGCGCTGACCCGCTTCTGCGAGGCGCGCGGCCGGACGCTGGTCGAACTGGCCTTCTCCTGGCTGGCGGCGCAGCCGGTGGTCTCCAGCGTCATCGCCGGCGCGACCCGGCCCGAGCAGATCGCAGCCAATGTGAAAGCCGCCTCCTGGGCGCTGACGGCCGACGAGCTGGCCGAGATCGATACGATCACCGGCTGAGGCCGACCCGCGCCACCCCGCGCAGCAAAAAGGGGAGGCTGTTTCCAGCCTCCCCAGTCGCCGCACCGATCTCTGCTCGGGATCAGGGGTTCGGGGGCGGAACGGCGATGGGCTGCCAGAAGCTGGGGTCGGAGGGCGCGAATTTGTGCTTGATCGCCCATTCGTACCAATTATCGACCGCGGTGCCGGTCAGCAGGATGCCGATGCCGCCGGTCAGCGTGGTCAGCACCGCGAACCACCAGGCCCAGCGATGGATCGACTCCATCGTGGCGTTGAAGCCCATGGTCCAGCGCCAGAACAGGGCGGCGCGTTCGGAGGCCGTGCCGCGATCGGTGATCTGCTCGAGCTCGCGGTCGCCGCCATAGCGGGAGACGGCGAGGATGGTCGCGCCATGCATGGCGAAGAGCAGGGCCGAGCCGTAGAGGAAGGCGATCGAAAGCGCGTGGAAGGGGTTGTAGAACAGGTTGCCGTAGCGCAGCGAGAAATTCTGCGTCCAGTCGAGATGCGGGAAGATGCCGAAGGGCACCGCCTCGCTCCATGACCCCATCATCAGCGGCCGGATGAAGCCGAGCACGAGATAAAGCCAGATCGCCGAGGCGAAGGCCCAGGCGACATGGGTGCCCATGCCGAGCTGGCGCGCCCTGACATAGGTCCTGACCCACCAGAGCAGGATCGAAATGGTCAGGAAGAAGCCGGTGATCAGCCACCAGCCGCCCTCCTGCAGCGGCGGCAGGATTTTCAGCCCATGCTGCGGCAGCGGCGCCGCCAGCTGCAGCCAGAACAGCTCCCGCACGAAGCGGATCGGATCCCAGTTGACCGAGGCCAGCATGTTGAGGCCGATGATCTCGAAGGCGATCAGCCCGCAGATCAGCGAGGTGACGCCGGTCCAGCCGAGATAGATCGGGCCGATCTGCGCGTCGCCGATCATGCCGAGCCAGCGATTGACGCTCGTCGTCGTGCCGCGTTTGGAGTGGCTGCCGATCAGGGGCACGCCGAGATCGGGCGAGCCATGGACCTGCACGCTGGTGAAGATGTTCTGGTAGGTGGCCATCGTCTTGATCCTCGACGGACGTGAAGCGGGGTGGCGGCGGTCCGGCTCAGCGCCAGATGGTGAAGTGACGGGAGAGATCCCACCATTCGGCCCAGCCCTCGCTCCAGTAGGGGCCGCTGATGATGATGCAGACCGCGCTCCAGAAGCCGGCCGACAGCGCCAGGAACAGGCCGAGCCTGTGAATGCCGAGCGTGCCGATGGAGTAGCCGATGGTGTCGCGGAAGAAGGTGTTCTCGTGCTCGGGCGTCTTCACGGCCTGGCCGGGCTTGGGATTTACCGCCGAGAGGATCAGGCCGCCATGCATGGAGAGCGCCAGCGCCGTGGTGAAGAAGAAGGTCACCGCGATCATATGCGCCGGGTTGTAGTGGAACTGCAGGTACTGGTAGCCGACGTTCGACACCCATTCGAGATGGCTGAAGATGCCGTAGGGAAAGCCGTAGCCCCAGGCCCCGAGCAGGAAGGGGCGGAAGACGACCAGCGTCACATAGGCGAAGATCGCGACGCCGAAGGCCGCGGGCACGTGATAGCCCATGCCGAGCTTGCGGCAGATCTCGACCTCGCGCAGCGCCCAGGAGCAGAAGG